>CAZPQA010000007.1:1223-63560 GCA_964588535.1 uncultured Desulfobacteraceae bacterium | reverse complement strand
CCGGGGGCATATTTGGCCTTTGTCTTAATCTGGAAGAAGATAACGTGGGTGTCGCTATTATGGGCGATGACTCCAAAATTAAGGAGGGCGATACGGTCAAGAGAACCGGCAAAATTGCTGAAATTCCGGTGGGAGAGGCGGTTTTGGGTCGTGTTATTGATGCCGTGGGGCAGCCCCTTGACGGTAAGGGGCCCATTGAAGCCACCCAATTTAATCGGCTTGAGATGGTTGCGCCCGGCGTTATTGACCGGCAATCCGTTTCCGAGCCCATGTACACGGGTATCAAGGCCATCGATGCCATGACGCCGGTGGGAAGGGGCCAGCGTGAGTTGATCATCGGTGACCGGCAGATCGGGAAAACGGCTGTCTGCGTGGACGCCATCATCAATCAGAAGGATACGGATGTTTACTGCATTTATGTGGCCACGGGGCAGAAAAAATCAACCGTGGCACAAGTAGTTGACATCCTGGAGCGCCATGGCGCCATGGAATACACCACGGTCGTGGCGGCCTGCGCCAGCGATCCGGCCACTCAGCAGTTTATTTCACCCTACGCCGGATGCGCTATTGGGGAGTACTACCGGGATAAGGGAAAACATGCCCTGATTATCTATGACGATCTTTCCAAACAGGCCACCGCTTACCGGCAGGTTTCTCTTTTGCTCAGGCGACCCCCTGGACGGGAGGCTTTCCCCGGGGATATTTTTTACAACCATTCCAGACTCCTTGAACGCGCCGCCAAGGTGAATGATGAATTGGGGGCAGGCTCCCTCACAGCGCTTCCGATCATTGAAACCCAGGCCGGTGATGTTTCCGCCTATATTCCCACCAACGTGATCTCCATTACAGACGGTCAGGTTTATCTCGAGCCCAATCTGTTCTTCTCGGGCGTCCGTCCCGCCATTAATGTGGGCCTTTCCGTCTCCCGTGTGGGCGGCGCTGCCCAGACCAAGGCCATGAGGAAGGTTGCGGGTTCTTTGAAGCTGGATATGGCCCAGTTCAGGGAACTGGAAGCGTTTGCCGCTTTCGGCAGCGATCTTGACAAGACGACGCTGAAACAGCTTGAACGAGGCCGCAGGCTGGTTGAAATATTGAAGCAGCCCCAGTTTCAGCCCATGTCGGCTGAGAAAGAGGTGGCCATTCTTTTTGCCGGTTCAAATGGTTTTCTCGACAAGTGGCCGGAAGATGCGATTGCGGATTATGAAAAACAGATGCTGGAGTTTTTTGACAGCAAATACGCCGATATCTTGAGCGACATCAAAGAGAAAGGTGATATTTCAGAGGAAACGGACGGCAAACTGAAAAAGGCCCTGGAAGAATTTGAGGGCATTTTTCAACCCGCGGCCTGAACCGTCCATATGTTTTAGACACGATGATAAACGTCACATAAACAAAGAGAGAAAGGCCACATGGCAACCTTAAATGATATTAAGATAAAGATAGGTGCTGTTAAGAAAACGCGGCAAATTACGAAAGCCATGAACATGGTTGCCGCTGCCAAACTCCGTGGCGCCCAGATGAAAATGGAGAACTTTGAGCCCTACGCGGCCAAGTTCGCGGAAGTGCTTGGAAATCTGGCAAGCCGGATCGAACCTGATATCCACCCTCTGCTCGTGAAGAAGGAAAAGGTTTCCCGTGTGGAGCTGCTGCATTTTTCAGGCGATAAAGGTCTTTGCGGCAGTTTCAATTCCAATCTGATCAACCGGGCTGAAAAGTGGATGAACGAAGAGAAGGATAATGGGGTTGACATCGGCCTGACCACGGTTGGAAAACGGGGTCGCGATTATTTTAAAAAAAGAGGATTTGACATCATTGGAAGCCATATCAATGCCTACGGGAGTGTCGACATATCCTTTGTCAATCAGATCAGCAGCGGCATGATTGACCGGTTTCTTACAGATGAGGTGGATGGCGTCTATATGATCTACAGCCGTTTCATTAGTATGGGCAAACAGGTGCCCACCTTGGTCAAACTGCTTCCCGTTGAACCGCCGGTCGCCGAGGGTGAAGAAGCGTCCGGGGCCGATGCAGAGTATCTTTGTGAGCCGGACCCCGAAGGGCTGATGATCGAACTTTTACCCAAGCATATTAATGTACAGATTTATAATGCATTTCTGCAAAACGAAACAAGTGAGCATGCCGCGCGAATGGCGGCCATGGACAATGCTTCCAGGAATTGTGACGATCTTGTGGAAAGTCTTACCCTTGCTTACAATAAAGCACGACAGGCGGCTGTTACCGCCGAATTGATGGATATTGTGGGCGGCGCCGCCGCCTTGAAGGGATAACGGTTTTAACCTTATAAGGAGGTCTTTATTTAACCATGAATGAGGGCAAATTAATACAAATCATTGGTCCGGTCGTCGATGTGGAGTTTGGTGACGGTGAACTCCCTGAAATCCTAACCGCACTCCTGATCAGCAATCCCGCAATCAGCGATGTGGAAGACAATCTGGTTGTGGAAGTTGCCCAGCATCTGGGCGACAATGTGGTGCGTTGCATTGCCATGGATGTGACCGACGGCCTTGTACGGGGCATGCCGGTCAAGAATACGGGGAAGCCGATTATGATGCCTGTTGGCGATCCCGGTTTGGGTCGCGTCCTCAACGTGGTCGGAAGACCCGTGGATGGTCTGGGTCCGGTGGAGGCGACGGAATACTATCCCATCCATCGTCCGGCGCCATCCTTTGAAGAACAGGACGTGACTGTAAACGTGCTTGAAACCGGCGTGAAGGTCATTGATCTCCTGGTTCCTTTCCCCAGAGGCGGTAAAATGGGGATGTTCGGCGGTGCCGGCGTTGGAAAGACGGTCGTTATGATGGAGATGATCCATAATATCGCCATGCAGCACGGCGGCATCAGCGTGTTTGCCGGTGTCGGCGAGCGCACGAGAGAGGGCAACGACCTGTACATGGAGATGAAGGAATCGGGTGTTCTCCCCAAAGCTGCTCTGATCTACGGTCAGATGACAGAACCCCCTGGCGCCCGTGCAAGGGTGGCGCTATCCGCGCTGACCGCCGCGGAATATTACAGAGATGAGCGGGGCCAGGATGTTTTGCTCTTTATCGACAACATCTTTCGGTTTACGCAGGCTGGGGCCGAGGTTTCAGCGCTGTTAGGTCGTACGCCTTCCGCTGTGGGGTATCAGCCTACGCTGGGTACCGACCTGGGTGCTTTGCAGGAACGGATTACGTCTACCACGAAAGGTTCCATTACAGCGGTTCAGTGCGTGTATGTGCCCGCGGATGACCTTACCGATCCCGCGCCGGCGACAACCTTTGCCCACCTCGATGGAACCGTGGTGTTGTCAAGGCCATTGACGGAATTGGGCATTTATCCGGCTGTGGATCCGCTGGATTCGAGTTCCAGGATTCTGGACCCGAACTTTCTTGGGGAAGAACACTATAACACCGCGATGCAGGTTCAGCGTACTCTTCAGAAATATAAGGAACTGCAGGATATCATCGCCATTCTGGGGTTGGATGAGTTGTCCGATGAAGACAAAATGACGGTGGCTCGGGCCCGCCGGATTCAACGGTTTCTGTCCCAGCCATTCCATGTGGCCGAGACATTTACCGGAATGCCGGGAACCTACGTACCGGTTGCCGAGTCGGTCAAAGGCTTCAAAGAGATTATCGAGGGCAAACATGATGAGCTGCCCGAAGCCGCGTTTTATATGGTCGGTAATGTCGAACAGGCCCAGGAAAAAGCTGAGAAGATCGCTGCCGGCAATTAATAAAAGGGGATAATCCATGGGAAAGCTACATTTGGAAGTCGTTACCCCTGAGAAGGTGATGGTGAGTCAAGAGGTGGATATTGTTGTTGCCCCCGGGACCATGGGAGAGTTCGGTGTTTTAGAGGGGCATGTGCCATTTCTTTCAGGAATCGAGCCGGGTGAGTTGCGGTTTTCCAGTGGGAATCAAACGGAACGTTTTCTGGTGACGACGGGGTTTTCCGAAGTTTCCGATAACAAGGTTTCGGTTCTGGTGGATGCCGCTGAAAAAGCCACAGAAATTGATGCGGAACGGGCTCGAAAGGCCATGGAAAGGGCCAAGGAGAGACTTTCCAAGGATCGGGGCAAGGAAGATGTCGATTTTGTGAGAGCCGAAGCAGCATTTAAACGCGCTATGGTTCGTATGAGAATATCGGAAAAGAAAATTTAGTAAAAAGAGCATGACAATCTAAAAAAGGCAAGCGGAAGTCCGCTTGCCTTTTTTTATGTATTGACCTTTCTTGATTTCAACGATAATATGGCGAGCGTTTGGTTTAAAAGCATCCTTCTGGTCAGAAAATTGGGGTGCAGATAATTTGCCAGTGTGGTTTTTGATATTTCTGGCTTTTGTAGTGGTTTAAAAAACGAAGAGGCTTGGGTGGTTATGAATGCAGCGGTTGATGACAGGCAATATAATGTTTGGGAATCTACAAGCCCGGAAGAAGAGGTTGATCAGTTTCAGTTGCTTGAGGAAAAAGTTGACAGCCTTATTGAAAGAACAATGGCGTTGAAAAGCGAAAAAGAAGCCCTTGAAGAGAAATTGCAGATTGAGGAGGAAAAAGTCTCGGATTTAAGTGGCAAAATAGAGGCACTACGTTCTGGCAGAAATGACGCCAAACAAAAAATTATGTCCCTTCTTGAGAAAATGGAGCAGGTTTCCAGCTAGGGCGGTTTTTGTGAGGCGCTTGGTAATCTCGGAGATATGGAAAATCCAATTAGAATCAGGATCCTGGACAATGAATATCTGCTGAGGAGTGATGAAAATCCTGAGCAGGTGAATGAAATTGCGAAACTGGTCAATGATAAGTTGGATGAGGTTAGAAAAAACTCGGATAAGCTCTCCGAGGGAAAAACGGCTATTCTGGCTGCGTTTGATATCGCCAGTGATTACCTCCGGTTGCTCAAGGAGAAGGACATTGTGCTTCGTGATGTGCAAGATCGCTGTCGGTTGATGAATCGGCAGATTGAATCATTGGAATAAAAAGGCTTTACATTTCTTACCTTGCGGGGTCATTTTTTATTGAGGGAATATGGTTCCCGCAAGGTAATTACAACGCTCGATCAAGGTGGTCGGGATTTATATATATGAGGGTTTGGGAATACTCGGGAAAACACGCGAAACGTGATGATATATGTTAAATCAAAAGAGATTGTCGTAAATTTTGGCCTGGTAGTGAGATGGATTTGACAATGATCTCGTAGTTAGGATCTTATATGCTTTTCTGCTTTTGTAGGAATGCGGCAGATATCCGTGTTTGTTCTCCCATTTTTTAATTCTGGTCGGCTTTTCCAGAAAATTCCCCCCTTATGATTACCTCAGATAATCCCATGCTGTAAGCGAACCCAATTGCTGAAGGCGATGTGTGTGATCCCTTGTTTTGTCGGATCCATTTATTTAGGGTAAATGCCCTCGATACAAGCTGATTTTGGGAGCAGGAAAAATATTATGAGCTCATTATATATGATTATGATGGTGGCAGGCGGGGCGGGGCTGATCGTCGGAATTCTTTGTGGTTTTCTGATTCGAAAGAAACTGGTGGAGAGTCGGATTCAAGCCATCGAAGAGTATTCCAGAAAAGTGTTGGCTGAAGCTCAGAAAGAGGCCAAGACAACGAAACGCGAGGCCGAACTTCAAGCCAAAGACACTTTGTATCAGATGAAGGTGGAATTTGAAAAGGAGAGCAAAGAAAAAAGAGATGAAGCTCTGGCCCAGGAGAAGCGGCTGCATCAAAAAGTGACCAATATTGATCGAAAAATCGAGCAGCTCGATAAACGAGAAGATCGGATCGCTGAAAAAGAAAAGGCCGTCAACAGAGATGGGCTTCATCTTCAGAAAAAGGAAGCGGAATATAACCAGCTTATCGCAGAGCAGCGGAGAGAGCTGGAGACCATGGCCGGCATGAGCGGAGAAGAGGCAAAGCAACTTCTGATTAAGTCCATGGAGATGGAGGCCAAGCACGATGCGGCCAAAATGATCCGACGTATTGAAAATGAAACAAAGGCCGAGGCGGACAGAAAAGCCCAGGAAATTATTGCGCTGGCGGTCAAGCGGTACTCTGGAGATTATGCAGCTGAAAAAATTGTGTCCGTTGTGAATCTTCCCAGTGAAGAGATGAAAGGGCGGATCATTGGAAGGGAAGGGCGAAACATTCGGGCGATCGAGGCTGCAACAGGAATTGATTTGATTATAGACGATACGCCTGAGGCGGTTATTTTGTCAGGGTTTAACCCCGTCAGAAGGCAGATTGCAAAAATATCTCTGGAGCGGTTGATTGAGGATGGCAGGATTCACCCGGCGCGGATCGAAGAAATTGTGGCGAAAGCCAGCAAGGAAATTGAAAGCAGTATGAAAGAGGCCGGTGAGCAGGCCACCTTTGATGTTGGGGTTCATGGGATTAACCATGAACTGGTCAAACTCATCGGGCGGTTGAAATACCGATCGAGTTATGCTCAGAATGTTCTGCAGCACTCCATGGAAGTGAGTTTCCTCTGCGGCATTATGGCCGCTGAATTGGGCGTTAATGTGAAACAGGCGAAACGGGCCGGACTGCTTCACGATATTGGAAAAGCGGTTGATCATGAAGTTGAAGGACCCCATGCCATGATTGGCGCGGATCTGGCGAGGCGCTACGGTGAATCGAACCTGGTGGTTCAGGCCATCGCAGCGCACCACGAAGATGTGGAGATGACGTCTGTTCTGGATGTGTTGGTCCAGGCATCTGATACCCTTTCCGGGGCCAGGCCGGGCGCACGTCAGGAAATGCTTGAAAGCTATGTGAAAAGGCTTGAAAAACTGGAAAAAATTGCCACATCCTTTCGCGGCGTAAGCAAATCTTTTGCCATTCAGGCCGGCCGCGAGATTCGAATCATGGTGGAAGGTAAAATCGTCAGTGATGAACAATCCAATGTTCTCTGTAGGGATATCGCAAAGAAAATTGAAAAAGAATTAACCTACCCCGGACAGATCAGGGTCATTGTGATTCGTGAGACCCGCGTTGTCAGCTATGCCAAATAGTGCTCCTTGGCCTTTGCCTTGCTCCACCAGATCCAGCGTGTGGTTGTAGATGTGGGCTTAGCCTGGTTTTTCCCCAAAAAGAGTAAACATAAAATTGTTTACGGCCCCATATTCAATAAAGAAACTCCTTGCACTCTTATAACGATACAGCTACAATATAGCGCTATTGCAGCCATATGAAAGAAATTTCTGCCGCCTTGTCCCGGTTTTTCTGAAAGGCTGTTTTTTTATTCAGGTATCTGGAGCCAAAGCCTTTTCAGTTCTATTGGTGCAGTAATGTCATTTGCGTGAGGGCAAAGTTGATTTTGCCTTGACAGGCGCCTAATACTTCCCTAGTCTCCAAGACGAGGCTGTCCCCTGTGTTTGAGTCAGTGGCCGTTTGCGCCTCGTTTGTTGATCGGGCAGTTGGAAGGAATAAGTCGCTGTTTCGAAAGGAGGAGTCGTAATGTCGAGAACGAAGTCCTATTTGGAAGGGATGCGAATCCTGGCTGTGGATGATGAAGAAGACGTTCTTGATACGATTGAGGAGGACCTGGAATTTTCACACGTGGACAAAGCCTCCGATTACCAAATGGCCAAAGAGAAGATAGAGAATGGAACATACGACCTGGCAATTTTGGATATTATGGGGGTTGACGGGCTGAATCTTCTCCAGGAGACTGTTTCGAAAGGCATTCCCACAGTCATGCTGACCGCACATGCCATGAATGCGGATACGCTGATGACATCTATTCAGCGAGGCGCAATTTCTTTTTTGCCGAAGGAAAAGCTGGCAGAATTGGAAGAGTTGCTGACGAATATTATTGAAGCCCATCATTCGGGAAAGCCTACCTGGAAAATCCTCTTTGAAGAACTGGGCGAGCATTTTGATGAAAAATTCGGACCGGGCTGGCAGGAAAAGCACAGCGATTTCTGGTCCAAATTCAATCAAACCTACAGCGTTAGCAAAGGTATTCAAACCCGTTTAATACATGACCGAAAGGTTTTGTCGAAAGGTGTTTGAACGATTATTCTGGTGTCAGACAACCACCGGGATTATTTTTTTGGTTTTTGAAAGGAGGTGAATTCTTCAAGGATTTTTGTAAACTGGATTGAGGTGCGTTGTGGCGTCTTGACCGGCTTGATGAAAAAGCGGTTTTAACAGAAAGGAGCAAGTGGGCGATGAAAAAGCTATTTTTTTCTGTAATAGTGTGTCTGGTTGGTGTTGTTATGGTCTGTGGCATGGGATGGGCGAAGGAGAAAAAGGCATCTCCCATGGATAAATGGAAAGCATCTTTTGATCCTTCAGGCGCAAAGTATAAATGTATCGTTTCAAATGTCTCACATCCCGTTATCAGAGGCGTCTTTGCCGGTTTCGCAATCAGAGATGAATTGTGGAAACGCACCAAGGGTCAGATCTATCTCGATTACAAGCCTTTCTCCATGTTGGGTGGAGAGGTGGAAGTTTTAAACCAGCTCCAGATGGGCGCCATCCAGGGAATGAGCTGCAGTTCGGTTGCGGCAACCAACCTCGGTCCCCGCTTTGGGCTGATCAACCTTCCTTTTCTGGTGGATTCTTTCGTAAAACTGGATAAATTTGTCAACAGCGGTAAGATTTTCGACCATTACATGAATGCCATGGGTCACCAGGGGATCATGGGTCTGGATATTACCGGATATGGTAATTACGGATGGGCAACGAAAATCCCGGTCAGAAACATTGCTGAAGCCAAGAAAGTGAAATTCAGGATTGCGGAAGCTGCCGTCAATAAGCTCCTCTACAAGGCCTGGGGCTTCAATTTTAACGTCATGCCGTGGCCGGATGTGTCGCCTGCTCTGGAAAAAGGGGTTATCACCGGCCTGGATCATACGCCCATGG
This sequence comes from uncultured Desulfobacteraceae bacterium, assembly GCA_964588535.1. Classification (GTDB taxonomy): domain Bacteria; phylum Desulfobacterota; class DSM-4660; order Desulfatiglandales; family Desulfatiglandaceae; genus NaphS2. The sequence continues at coordinate 54,695 of CAZPQA010000007.1, read as the reverse complement.
TTTGCTACATCACGAAAAAATTTGAAGTGGTAAAGTATTTTACCCGGATCAATTATGCCCAGGGGTTGTTTATCTGGATTTTTAACAAAGCGTGGTTTAATAAATTGCCCGCTGACCTTCAAAAAACCTTTAAGGAAGTGGTTCATGAAGTCTGCGCCAAGATTCGTCAGGAAACCATCGCCCAGGAGACCTGGGCCATCAAGGAAGCCAAGGCAAAGGCCGGCGTGACTTTCATTGACCTGTCCGAAGCGGATATGGCGACCCTGAAAAAAGAAGGCAATTGGGTCTACAAAGATTTTGCTCCCCAAATTAACAGGCTTTATTCCGGTGACAAATATCGTCCCGAGAATTTCATGAAGGAAGTTCAGGTCTATCTGGATTATAAGCCGTAAACCTATCATCGGCGGCGGGAAGGATCCTCTTCCCGCCGTTCATTTTTTCGGGAGTTGATATGTTTTCAAAGGTACTGGGCTTGCTTGATAAAGTGCTGGCTTTTGTTGAGGAGTGGACGCTTTTTATTGCCACCTTTGCCGCCCTGATTTCCCTTTTTGTGAATGTGGTTTTGAGGTACGGGTTCAATTATTCTCTGGCCTGGTCGGAAGAGTTGGTACGGGAGGTGATCATTTTAACGACCTTTATCGGCTGCAGTGCCGCCATAAAGGCCCGTTCAATGATTAAGATCGATGCCCTGGTGCAATTGGTTCCAAGGCTGAAAACACCTCTTGCCATTTTCAGCCATCTGGTCACGCTCCTGTTTTCCGTCATGATGGTCTATTATGGCTGGAAAATGGCGGCCCTTCAGGTTATGACGGAACAGAAAACCATCATACTTGAAATTCCTCTCGTGTATCTCTATGCGATTCTGCCTATTATGGGGGTCATGATGTTCATTCGAACCATTCAAGTGATGTATCAGGATTTTCTGGCAATGCGGACTGAGACGGAAGTGGCCTGATTGCAGACGTCGTTTTAGATCTCAATCCCTATCAATTTCGGAGACGAGCTTTCATATGGAACTAAGCTATTTTGTTATTCTGCTTATCCTCCTCGGATGCATGGCCGCGACGGTACCGGTCTTTATGTGCCTCTTTTTTACCGCGGTCATGGGTTTTGTTTTATTTACCGACCTGCCTGTCCTTGTCCTGGCGCAAAGCCTGTTTCGGAGTATGGATAAATTTGCCCTTGTGGTGGTTCTATATTTCATACTTTGCGGCAATATCATGACGGCCGGGACTACTGTGGACAAACTTATCAAGGTGGCCAACGTGCTGGTCAGCTGGCTGCCCGGCGGACTGGGAATGGCAGGTGTTATCGCCTGCGGTCTTTTCGGCGCCATATCAGGATCAACTGTGGCCACGGTGGTGGCGCTGGGTGGTTTCATGATTCCCGCGCTCATAGAGAACGGGTACCAGGAAAAATATACCCTGGGGCTTATGACCACCTCCCCCAACCTGGGGGTGATCATTCCGCCCAGTATCGGAATGATACTCTATTGCATGATCAGTAATGTTTCCCTGGAAGGTCTCTTCCTGACCGGATTCGTGCCCGGATTTCTGATTATTATCGCAACATGCGTTTATTCCTATTTTTACTACCGAAAAAGGACCGACTTTGTACGCATGCCCGTTCCCAACATCAAGCAGGTGCTCTCGATCCTCAAAGAAGGTTTCTGGGCCCTCATGTTGCCGGTCATTATTTTTGGCGGGATTTTTTCAGGCGCCTTTACAGCCAACGAAGCGGCGGTTGTCGCATGTGTATTCGCCTTTGTGGTTGAGCTCTTTATTCATAAATCCATTAAATTCAGTGATGTGAAAAGAATAACCGTCAGCTCCGCGGTGACATCTGCGACCCTTTTGATCATTGTCGCGGGAGCCACCTGCTTCGGCCGTTATCTGACGCTGGAAGACATCCCCGGCAAGATTACGGAGGTCGTCCTGTCCAATATTCAATCGCCCATATTGTTTCTTGCGGTTTTGAATGTCTTGTTGCTGATTGTCGGCATGTTCATGGACATCATTTCGGCCACCCTTATTCTGGGTCCTGTGTTTTTGCCCATGCTTGGCGCGTTCGGTATCGATCCCATGCATTTTGGTTTGATACTGGTGGTTAACCTTGCCATCGGTTATTGCACGCCGCCCATGGGGGTCAGTTTGTACATTACGGGATCCATTGCCAATCGGGATCTGGTCTATGTTTCAAAAGCGGTGATGCCGTTTCTGCTTATACAGATCGCTGTATTGATCCTCATAACCTATTGGCCGGAGCTGGTGTTGTGGTTGCCCGGTAAATTTGGTTATTTGAACTGACGGTTTTCGGGATAAATAGTAATGGTTATTTTGATTTAGCAAATTAGCAAAGATTTTACCAAGGAGAGAACAGGAATGAATTACGCCAAATACGCTACGCTTCACGCTCGTCACCTGCCCGACAAGGAATGTCTCATTGAGCGGACACCGTCTTTGAATCAGAGAAGGGCCCTCACATGGAAACAGTTCAACGATGAGATCAATCGAACGGCCAACTATCTCTCCAAGGAACTGGGCATCAAGTTTGGCGACTATGTCATGCATCTTCAGAACAATTCCCTGGAATGGCTCATAACCTATTATGGCATTATCAAACTTGGCGCTGTGGTGGTTCCACTGAATTTCAGGTTTGTAGGGGCTGATATCCTTTTTGCCGCGGAGGTGTGCGACCCCAAGCTTTTCATTATCGGTTCTGAATTTCTTCCGGTGGTGCAGCCTGTGCAGAAAGATTTGCCCACCGTTAAAAATTATATTTGTGTGGGCGCCGAAGTGCCCGATGATATGATCGATTACAAAACCATCCAAGCCTATGAGGATATTTCCGAGGCCATGGTGGATGTGGATGATCAACATGATCTGGCCATGATGTTCACTTCCGGCACCACGGGAAAACCAAAACCCGTCCTGCATACCCACTATTCCCTGAACAATACAGCCATTGGGAATGGGATGAGCTATTTTGTTGAAAAGAACGATAATTATGTTTTTTTCCTTCCTCTTTATCATAGCGGCACCATGTTTTTGTGGGCGCCCTTCTATGCCACAGGGGCAAAGGGAACCATTCTACGAGAGTTTACGGATCCCAAATGGATCATGGAGGTCCTGGCTGAAGAGAAAGGGACGGATATTCTCTTTGTGGTGCCCATTGCTGTCGCTATCCTGAACGCCATCAAGGATGGGAAATTGACACTTGAGGACTATGATCTTTCAGCCTGGCGTTATATGGAGATCGGCGCTCAGCCCGTGCCCTTTGATGTGATGAAAAAACTGGTGGAAACCCTTCCTGTGGGTGTATCCAATATTTACGGCATTACCGAGGGCGGCGGGGGCGGATTGTTTAACCTGTATCCGGAAGATGTGTTGCGGAAACCGGGGTCCATCGGAAAACCCACTTTTGGTGTTGAGGGGAAGATTGTTGATACTAAAGGGGATGAATTGCCCCCCGGAGAGGTGGGCGAGCTGGTTTTCTCCACACCTCGAATGATGAAGGGGTATTTCAAAAATGAGGAAATGACCCGGGAGGGACTCAAGGACGGGTGGCTCTATACGGGGGATTTGCTGCAGACCGATGAAGAAGGCTTCTTTTATATAGTTGATCGGAAAAAAGATATGATTACCAGCGGGGGTGAAAACATTTTTCCCGTTGAAATCGAAGATGCCCTTATGGAACACCCGAAAATCGATGATGTTGCCTGCATCGGCCATCCCGATGAACGCCTCGTTGAGGTTGTGATGGCCATCGTTCAATTGAAAGAAGGGGAAACCATGACGGAAGAGGAAATGCTGGCGTTTGGCCAAACCAAGCTGGCCAAATACAAATTGCCCAGAAAAGTACTTTTTGACAACGTCATGCGGAATCCCACCGGAAAACTGATGAAACCCCAGATGCGCGAAAAGTATACGGGTAGAAAAGAGGCGTTTCAGAAATTGAGTTAAGCTGCTGAGACCGGAGTTAGAGAAAAACGGTGTTGGGCCTTGTCCCCAAACGGTCGCATTGGGAATGCTTCCTCAGCAGTTTTCGCCTTTCATTGACGCTTTGAATCTCAAACGTTTTGGTTGCTGGGGTGTGAAAGAGAGGGCAAATCTAACCATTTAATCTGCGATGCTTTTATGTTAATCACATAACAAACGAAGAATTTCAACTTTCTGTTGTCAAAAAGAATCGTTATCGGGGGCCAACCGAAAACCATGTTTTGACTTCTTAGATCGCCCATTCTGTTAAAAATACAACTTAATTGGAGCCAGGCGGGGATGTGTGTTAGCCCAAAAAGAATAGCAACTTTTGCAATAGCGATTTTATGCTATTTTTGCTTGTTGGCTGACCCCTCATTTGCTAGAAAACCATCATTGGACAAATGGAAGCCTGATTTCAATCCTTCCAGTGCCAAATACACGTGTATCGTTTCCAATGTGTCTCATCCTGTACTAAAAGGAGTATATGCTGGTTTTGCTATCCGAGATGAACTGTGGAAGAGAACAAATGGTCAAATTTATTTTGATTACAAACCTTTCTCTATGCTCGGTGGGGAGGTGGATGTACTTAACCAACTGCAAATGGGAACAATCCAAGGGATGGCCGTATCCTCCGTTGCAGCGACCAATTTAGGCCCCAGATTTGGTTTGGTCAATCTCCCATTCCTTATTAATTCATTTAAAAAAGTAGATAAATTCGCAACCAGCGGCAGGCTTTTTGACCATTTTATGATGGCCATGGATCATAAGGGAATCATTGGGCTTGATATTACCGGATTCGGTAATTACGGGTGGGCCACTACAGCCCCTGTGAAAGGCATTGAGGAAGCCAAAAGAGTGAAATTTAGGATTGCGGAAGCCGCGGTCAATAAGCTCCTCTACAAGGCTTGGGGTTTCAATCCTGTGCCCGTGCCGTGGTCGGGAGTGCAGCATGCTCTGTACTCGGGTGCTATCACCGGCCTGGATCATACGCCCATGGTTTGTTACATCACTAAAAAATTTAAGGTAGCAAAATATTTCACCAGGGTCAATTACGCACAAGGCCTTTTTATATGGATCTTTAACAAAGCTTGGTTAAACAAACTACCACATCGACTTCAGCTAATATTTAAAGAAGTTGTGCATGAAATTTGTGCAAAAATCCGTCAGGAAACAAAACAACAAGAATCTTGGGCGATTAAAGAAGCCAAAATAGAAGCTGGGACCCAGTTTTTCAATCTATCTTCGGCAGAAATGGATAACCTTATTGAACAGTCTGGTTACATACATAATGATTTTGCACCTCAGATAAATAGACTATATAGCGGTGATAAATATCGACCTGATAATTATCTCAAAGAAGTTCAAAAGTACATGAACCATAATTTGGAGGGTGAAATTGCACAAAATCAACCCTCAAGAATTAGAAAGAAATCTGAAAAGCCCTACACCTCTGCACATTCTGCATATACGGCAACTGATGCTACACCACCCGAAATTTTTATTTACTCTCATAATGCTTCAAGTCGGATAAAAAAAAGACAGAAAAAGGTTACAATAAAAGGGAAAGCCATAGACAAAAGCGGGATTGTTGAAGTCAAGGTAGATAGTAAAGACGCAAATATAGATAAAGATGGTAACTTTACTGCTGATATATACTTGGCAATGGGCGAAAATCAGATAGTGGTTCGTGCTATGGATCGCCATGAAAACGTCGCAACTAAGTCAGTTGCGATTACAAGAGGAAATACGGAAGTATTCAATGTTACGCCTAAGTTCAAAACTAATAATCTCTCCAGTTCTCAAAAACGATTAGCTTTAGTTATAGGCAATGCTAATTATGCTTATGGCGGTAGTCTCAAGAACCCTGTCAATGATGCAATGTCTATAGGAAATGCTTTGAAAAAATTAGAGTTTACAGTAATCAAATATGAAAATTGCAATCAGAAAGCTATTAAAAGGGCTATAAACGAATTTGGCAAGAAACTGAAAAAATTTGATGTTGGGTTGTTTTTTTATGCAGGTCACGGCGTTCAGGTGGAGGGAAATAACTATCTTATTCCTGTTGATGCCGACTTGGAAAACGAAGATGATGTAGAATATGATTGTGTAAGAGCAGACAGAATACTTGCAAAAATGGAAAGTGCGGGATCAAAATCCAATATTGTAATTTTGGATGCATGTCGAGATAACCCTTTTGAACGAAGCTGGCGCAGGGGAGTAAAGGGAAAAGGTTTAGCATTCATGAATGCCCCTTCAGGGTCGATTATAGCTTATGCCACCTCTCCAGGAAATACAGCGGCAGATGGTTCCGGGGTTAATGGCCTTTATACATCTGCCTTGCTTGAACATATTAACACCCCTAACATAACAATTGAGGATATGTTTAAAAGAGTGCGTAATACTGTTCTGATGAAATCTGGAAGCAGGCAAACTCCTTGGGAATCTACTTCACTAACCGGACATTTTTATTTCAAAAAGTGGTAGTTGAATAATTTGGGATCAGCCCGTACCCTTTGACGTCATGAAAAAACTGGTGGAAACCCTTCCTGTGGGTGTATCCAATATTTACGGCATTGCTGAGGGCGGCGGCGGATTATTTAACCTGTATCCGGAAGATGTGTTGCGGAAACCGGGGTCCATCGGACTCCAAATATGGCCAAAATTTTCCCCGAGGGCTACCGGATTGTAAAAGACTGGTTAGGCAAGAAGCGCAGTTTATGTCATTCTACTTCAAAGGGCCTTAGAAATGGTTTATCTGAAAAATATAAAAGAGAGATTGAGAACTGCAAGGGGTTGTAGCGTACCGTCCTTTGTCGAACTGCACAGATATGTGGAGGGTTATCTTAGAAGGCTTCTTTTAATTGGATTAAGGCTTCATGAGGTTCAATATAGGCAGGCACAGAAAATAATTGAATTCTCGTTCCTAAACAGTTTCGCCCTCGTAGAAAAATCATTTCTCCTATTATCTTACCATACATTCACTTTGAATCAGGCAAAGAAAAAATTTCCAAAATTTGCCACGTCAACGGATTTGTTTTTTAAGTTCACATCGCCATATAGAAATTGGCTTGTTCATGGGGTATATGACACCATCCATGACTCCGAACTGCTCGAATGCCTGTGCCTCGCGGACAGGCAATTCATAATCGAATTTGAAAAAGTCCTTAAAGATCAATTCAACAGGTCCGCTTTTGACAAGCCGGGTGATTGGGGCGCACGAAGGGGCAAAAGAGAAGAGGATCTTCCTGCACTGATTAGAAGACTCCATTTGGGGAAGGTTCTCAAGGGAGCGCCTATGTCAATTACGGCAGCAAAAAAACGATTAGAGCCATTATTATGAATCCAAAAATCAGGTTTTCCCTTCAGTACCCTGCATCAAAAAAAATGTTTCTTATTAAAATATTCTTGAGCAAAAGAAAAGATGACATAAAAACAGTGGTAGACAAACTCGACTCGAAATATGGTGTTAGAATAACCGGACCAATGTACAAAGATCAAACCTTTATGAAATGGGGCAACCGTCATAACGCCGTGATTCTTACAATACCCGAAGGCGATGCCGACTTGTATTATGTAAATTACGATAACATTAAGGAGTCAAACAAAAGGATAAAAAACTTCCTTGAAAAATCAACAAAGAAAGATCAGAAAGCCAAGTAGAAAAGCACCAGCGACTTCTGATCTTTGAGAAGATTTCTGCAATTATTGACACCCGCTCTAATATGTTATAGCCTGACACATTTCAACTATTCTGGATAAACAATCAGCAATGATCTCGAAATACAAGATTTTTTGGATCGTAACTTTACAGGCTTCCATATTACTTTCCCTGTCGAATTTCTCCTTTTCTGCACAGGAACGGCGGACAGCTCTGGTGATCGGCAATGGAAGCTACGAATCGGCGCAACTTCGAAATTCTGTGAACGATGCCAAAGACATGACCGAGGCTCTCAGGACTTTGGGCTTCACCGTCATATACAAACAGAATGCTAAACAAAAAGATATGGAGAGGGCTATTCGAAACTTCGGTAAGAGGTTGCGAAAACACGGGGGTATCGGGCTCTTCTATTACGCTGGCCACGGAATGCAGATCGATGGTCGAAATTATCTTATCCCCATTGATGCCGAGATAGAAACAGAATCCGACGTAAAATTTGAGGCAGTCGATGCTGGGCGTGTGTTGGGGAAAATGGAAGATGCGGGTAACGATTTGAACATTGTCATTCTTGATGCTTGCAGGAACAATCCTTTTGCTAGGATTTTTCGTTCTGTAAGCCAGGGTTTAGCAAAAATGGACGCTCCGACCGGTTCAATTGTAGCGTATTCCACGGCACCCGGTTCCGTAGCTGCCGATGGCATAGATAGAAATGGTCTATATACGTCCATGCTTCTGAAATACATGGCAACCCCGGGATTGGGAATTGAAGAGGTTTTCAAAAAAGTACGAATAGATGTCATGAACGAAAGCGGAAAGAAACAAGTCCCGTGGGAATCATCATCATTGACAGGAGATTTCTATTTCAACCCCACAAGAAGTATAGTCGTTTTGCACCGTCCCACCCAGAAAAAAAAGGAAGTCACGGTTCAGCAAAAAATGGGAAGGAAAGAGCGAAATAAGGACGTTGCAATAATAAACGAATTCATCCTCCCCGATGGCCGAAGAGATGAATCACTAAGGGGTTTGTTAACATCCATATTCTCACAGCACTCCACAAAATTTAAGCTCTCATCCGGAAGGTCCACATCGAGCAACCATGACATCCTGATTAAAGGTAAGGTATTGGGTGTCACGAAAGATAGAATAGTTGATAAGGAAGCAAAAGAGGCACAACAAGGCGCCGCTATGATGAAAAGCATATTGAAAAGCTTTGGCAGTATGTCAGACGGTAAAATGCCATTAAGCAATCTGGATATTCCAGTTCCCACGGCAGAAGCAAAAAGCGTGGTAAAAGTACGGGTTCTGATCAGTGCGTCTTATGTGCATGATGACGGATTTTTTAGCGAAACGGCAGTGGCGGAGAAGACAGTCCCTGAAGGTAAAGCTGATCAAGCTGTCCGCGATCTGGCGTTTGAGGCGACAAGAACTGCTGGGAATATTCTCTTTGAAAAATTGAGCGGTATAAAAAGCGCCTATGCTAAAGAAAAACTGAGAGAACAACCAAATAGAATTCGATACAAAGACGTTAGGGACTGAAACAAGAGGAACTCAAATCCAGTAGACTCAGCGGATGGATTGCATCGCGAATGGTAAATTGATGGATGAGATGTCTTCTTCCGTGTTCCTCTAAGCAATTATACATCCAAATGCCTAAAACAAAAAGAAAATATCCAAGAAGCAGATGTTCGCTCCGATTTAATCGAGAAAATTCATTTCGTCTATTACCTGCCCTGCTTTTCTTCTTCACTTTGAGCACTTTACCTCAAATCGCCCGCGGTGAAACCATTGGACAAATAAAACCAAGAACCGGGGCCAATTCCTTTAATACATATGTGTGGAATGGCAAAGTAATGAAGCCAAATACGGGGGCGACCTGTGAAAAAACCTGGAGCTTTGATGGAAAAGAGCTGCGGAAAAGCCGCGGCGCTGCTTCAGCCAATACATATTCATGGAATGGCAAACGCTTTAGACCCATGACGGGCGCCACAAATAATAACATATTTATTTGGAACGGAGTTGAATTGAAACGGCAAACAGGTTCAATATCAAGTAATACATGGGCTTTCAATGGACAATATTGGTCCCTGAAACAGGGGACCACGGATAGAAATTCGTGGGTTGTTTCTGGGTTTGTCCCGATTCCATTGTGTGCGCTTATTATTCTAGGGTTGAATGATACTAATTGACAATAATGGCTAACACCCTTTGATGGGGCTGTTTGCAGATTAGTTTATTGAAATGAGGTGTTGCTTATGTATCCAGTAAAACTTGGCTTTGATGAGGCGAAGACTAGAATCAACAATCTAATTGAAAACGGGCACCATGCTGAAGCTCTTCTAACTTCTGTATTTACGTTTGAAAAGATACTTCATCGGACATTAAAACAATTGATGGTGTCGGCAGGATTTAGATCAAAAGACGCAAATTCGCTTCTAAAGAAGGCTCAGGGTTTTAACAATCAAAAGGAAATTTGGACTGCCTTTGAACCAAACAATCGCAAATTGCCTGAAATTATTGGTAATAGACATTGGCAGCATATTGGGAAAGCTGTAAGAATGAGAAACGATCTTGTTCATGGAGTAAGGGTATACAATTTGACGGAGTGTAAGGAAACAGCGAAGGAGATTTTAGCGTTGCTTAATCAAACAGTAGATATATTTAACCAAGAATACGGCTATGATGGATGGCGACGGGTATCGGTAAGAATCAAGGCTGTTTTGCACACAGACCCTAAGATAACCGTAAAAACTGATTCGGGAATGCCGTAAAAATTTCAAGATACTGATTGAAACCTTCTGTCTCATTCAGTGCCAGCCGGTGCTAACCTATCTATAGAGGAAATGACCCGGGAGGGACTCAAGGACGGGTGGCTCTATACGGGGGATTTGCTGCAGACCGATGAAGAAGGCTTCTTTTATATAGTTGATCGGAAAAAAGATATGATTACCAGCGGGGGTGAAAACATTTTTCCCGTTGAAATCGAAGATGCCCTTATGGAACACCCGAAAATCGATGATGTTGCCTGCATCGGCCATCCCGATGAACGCCTCGTTGAGGTTGTGATGGCCATCGTTCAATTGAAAGAAGGGGAAACCATGACGGAAGAGGAAATGCTGGCGTTTGGCCAAACCAAGCTGGCCAAATACAAATTGCCCAGGAAAGTGCTTTTTGACAACGTCATGCGGAATCCCACCGGGAAACTGATGAAACCCCAGATGCGCGAAAAGTATACGGGAAGAAAAGAGGCGTTTCAGAAATTAAGCTGAGCGTACTGAAAAACAGGATTAGAAAAAGAGGCGGCATTTTGCCGCCTCTTTTTTTTGTGGGAATTGATTGAGCGGTTGTTTGAACATCGTTTCAGTGGTTCCATGATTACCGATGAGCATTACCAGGCGGCGGAAATTCTTGCTGCGAAGACCCTTTTCTCTTTATTCTGCGTCGAACCGAAATTTTCCCGATCGAAACAATCGCAGGCATACCTCTGCCACATCCTTGTCGTAAAGCAGCCCCTGTTTCGCTTCAATTTCTTCCAGTGCCATTTCGATGCCCAGCGATGCTCTGTAGGGTCTGTGAGTGGCCATGGCTTCCATCACGTCAGCCACCGCGATAATTCTGGCTTCAAGCAGGATCTCCTGCCCCGACAAGCCGTTGGGATATCCTGAGCCATCCATTCGTTCATGGTGCTGCAGCACTATCCTGTCAATAGGCCATGGAAAATTGATCTTTTTAAGGATGTTGTAGCCTGCTTCGGAATGGGTTTGAATCAGCTCGAACTCCGGCTCAGTGAGTTTTCCGGGTTTACTGAGGATTTCCAACGGTACGTTGATTTTACCAATATCATGGATCAGGGAAGCCAGTCTCAGGCCCTGAAAACGCTCCTGGTCAATATCCATCTCAAAGGCGATGGCGGAGACGATTTCCGTTACCCTTCTCTGGTGACCGGCCGTGTAGGGATCCTTCATCTCAAATGCCGATGCCAGAGAAATGACGGTTTCTTCAAGATTTTTGCTCAATCTGATGATGCCGTCTCTGATCTGTTTTTCAGACTTTTTACGTTCAGTGATGTCTCTCAAAGTGGCGATGTACGCCGGCATTCCTTTGAACATGATGTTGGTTCCGAGCCCTTCAACATCCTTTTCCTCACCATTCGGTGTGACGATTTTGTATTCACTTAGGATTTTGTCATGGCCTTTTTCTGCCTTGAGATAGTTTTTGATGACGCTTTTTCGACAGCCCGGGTGGACAAAATCAGCAACGTGCTTGCCGATGACGTCTTCAGGGGATGTTATGCCAACCAGGTCTAAGGCGGTTTTGTTGGCAAAAAGGGTTTTGCCGTCCGGGGCAACAATAACAGCGGCATCCAGCATATTATCCACTAGAAACCGGAATCGATCCTGACTTTCCCTCAATTCTCTTTCTTTTCGTTTGCGCCCTGTAATATCATTAATGATGACAACCGCGTGGTCTTTCAGCGGTATGATGCTGAGCGTTACCAGGTGTCCATTGAACAGGACAGGGGACTCCTCGGTGATTTCTTTCCCGGCGCCCTTTTCGGATAGCAGCTTCTCAACTCGATCCCTGTGCTCAGGGGGGAATAATGTAATGAGTTCAGCCCCCAGCAGGTCACCTTCTGAAAGGTGCGTCAGGGAAATAGCCTGGGCATTGGCCGAAACAATTCGCCCGTCGCTTTCGATTTCCAGAATGCCCTCTTTCATTTTTTCTAATATGATCTCAACATGCTTTTTGGCGGAAAGCAATTCCTTGGTGATTTGTCTGGGCCACAGATCCTCCGCACCCAGGACCTGCCCCATGCGGCATTTTTGGCGGTTCTCTTCCGGGTTTTCAACGACCGAAACAATGATTCGACCCAGCTCGGAAAGGGGCCCCTTGGCAATCACAATATCAGCGCCAAGTTCCTCAGGATCCATCTTCTCTTCTGCTGCAAGGGCGGATATGATGGCAATCCAGCAGGCTGCATGCTGCGGCATTTCTCGAATGGCGCCGCACAGTTTCCTTCCATCAATATTGGGCATGACCAGGTCGGAGAATATAATGTCCGGAAGATAAGTTTTCAGGATATCCAGTGCTTCGAGCCCATCCTTGGCCACCGTAACTTCGTGTCCTTTTTCCTGAAGCAGGTCCTTAACGAATTCAAGAATCAGGATGTCATTGTCTACAACGAGAATTTTTTTCATGGGTTCATCTCGAAAAAGATCTTTCGCTCAGAAGACCTGCCGAAAATAGATTTACTCAAGGAAGGCTCTGAAAATTCGTTGTGCAATCTATCTGAATATCAAGCATTTGGCAAGGGTATTCTATTTTTAAAGCATTTTTCATCATTCCGGTTTATCTTGCTCAGGGCTTGAGCAGCAGGGTGTGCGATGTGTGTTCGGTAATCGCCTCGTCGCTGAACCACCAGTACATTTTGCTTCCATCCATGAAAGACTGTACCTGGTCCTTGTGATGCGGACTGAAGAGACGTCCCGTGACCCCTCCCGGTAGAATTGCAACCACTTTTTCATCATCACCCATGTCGGCGACCATGCGAAGCGACGCGGAAACGGTTACCGAAAATGGGTCTTTGGGGTCATAAAGCCCCCTGTAAAGCGTCTCTCCGGATCCCCCCATGGGCATTTGACCGCTTCCAAGGAGCTCCTTCCCAGTGCCACTTCGACGAATTGGACTGACCAGTTCAAGGGTGTGCACCTTTCCCCAGAGCCAATCACGGGGATCTTTTCCGAATTTTTCACTGAGTTGGGCTTTGGCCTTCAATGCCGCCTGGTGAAAAAGATCGTTCAATGTTTCACTTCTTTCTCCTGTATCTACATTATCAAACCATTCTGACGAACCTTTGAGGACCATTCTCTGCAGACGCTCTTGCCAGAAATACCAATTGCCTAGAAAGGTGTCCGTTGCTTTTTCACCGAGTTCATCTTCAAATACCAGCCTGGCAAAAGCGAGATAGGTGGCCTGAAAAATCGTGGGGGCGGCAAGATCCGGCTTGTCCATGAAATTCCATTCAGCGAGAATCTTTCCCAGTTCTTCCGTGTTCTTGTATGTGAGAAGGGCCTTCGCCATGATCGGAGCAATATTTTCCGCTAGGAGATTTTTCTCGTCCCGCTGATATTGCCAGTGGTCATCTACGCTCTTGGGTCCTGGGCTGTTCAGCAGTTCCATCAACCTTCTGTATCGGTAGGAGGGGGAGAAATGGGAAGAATAATAATGGGGGTAGTCACTGGAAACCACTTTGTGATTGCAGGTCCCCACCCATCCTTTCTCGGGGTTTGTACTGTGGGGCATTCGGGATTGCGGAATCCAGCCTTTCCAGTTGTCATTACCGTTCACTACCCTGTAAGGAACCGTACCGTCGTTGTTGGAGCGAATGGGAATTTTTCCGCTTGCCCGGTATCCGATGTCCCCCGATGAGTCGGCAAAAACCCAGTTGAGACAAAGCATGGGAACATTTTCCAGGGCTTCATGCATGTCATGTACCGACTTTGCCGTTAGAAATTGGATGATTCCGATGCTGTCGCCCATGCTTTCCACAGGGGCCCATCGGAGGGTAATAACCTTGTCCGTTTCAAGGCCTTTCAACACTTCTGAAACAACCGGTCCTCTTTTCGTCAATCTGACCTTTATTATTTCTTCACGGTATCCCCCGGGTGCTTCTTTATCTTTCATTTTGATCTTTTCTTCGATCACCTGGAATGGGTGGGAAACCTGTCCCTCCAGATAGTGACCCGGCTGGTTCGGGTCAACCGTTTCCACATACAGATCCTGCATATCTCCATAATTGTTTGTAACCGCTACTGAAACATAGGATGTCCTCCCTATGGCAAATCCGGGTAATCCGGGAATATTGGCGCCAACACAACGGAATTCAGGGGTAATTATGCCGAGCGGATACCACACCCCGGGCAGGATTCTGGCATCCATATGCTGGTCACCGGCCAGAACGGCTTTTTGGCCTGAGGACAGTCGCGGTGAAACCGCCCAGTTATTGCTGCCCACCCGTAAATGCCGGTCGTTTGTAAAGGCAAACAGCTTTTCGTAATCGGAAAAAGGGAATCCGTATGAAATTCTCGCGGCATGTGGTGATGGCTGTTTCTTGTCAGGGGGATCATCGGGATTGATGTTTATGGGCATGATCTCCATGGCCTTGTCAGGCCCGACCGCTTCTATGAGCATCTGAGCGACAATCTCTGTCTCGATGTTGGCCGAGGTGGAAAAACCCATATAGTACAAAATGGAAAGTGAGTCGGTAATGGTCCAGGGTTCAGGTTTCATGCCGGCAAGCTTGAATTCAAGGTGCACATCTTTCGGACATTGTTTGATAAACCCGTTTACCCCATCCACATACCACTGAAAGTAATCGCGGGTCTGTTGGTTCAGCATTGCTGCTTGCTTTTTCGCGATGCCATGAAGCCCGATGGTTCGCATGCGAATATCGAGTGCTCTCCCCTTTTCTCCGGCCAGTTCACAGATCCGTCCCTGGGCGAAAAGCCGGGTCAGCTGCATCTGAAACAATCGATCCTGTGCGGTTACAAATCCCTGGGCCATAATGGCATCATGGAGGTTTTGCGCATAAATATAGGCCATCCCCTTTTCATCCCGCTTTACGGTGACGGATTTTTCCAGGTCCGGGAGGGTCAACTCGCCGTCTTTCTGGTAATCGTTCAGGTACGGGAGGAACAGTGGAACGGCAAAATAGGCGATCACCAGAAATGCGAGTAGGAATAACAGGCGTTTGATCCATTTCATGTTGATTTCTCCTCTTCCATTTTTTCGCTTCAGCTGTCAATGGTAGTTTCTGAGCGGAATGCCACCGGTATGGAACCGTTCTTTGGATTTTACGGTAAACACCTGAATTTTCGAAGATAATCTTTGCATAATACGGCTATTTGGTCAAGGGGAAAGAAATCCCTGGAAGGGATTCGGCAAACTTGATTGCGGGGGGGGATAATCTTCGGATAAAGGAATTTTTTTAAATGCGAATGTTGCGTGTGTTCGCTGGCGGTGCCTCTTGTCATTCAGAGTTCAGGCGGTATATTTCGCAATTGGAGATGGAAACGCCGTCTTTTTTTTGGGTGTGTGTGTGAATCTTGTGATGGCCAAAACAAACATTACTTGACAACTTTATATAAATTTGATAAGTTACTATTTTATAAGGAGTATCTTATCCATAATTCCTAGATGATCAAAATCGAATGCGTCATGATGCGTGCAATTGGACGTCGAAAAGCTCAGGTTTGTAGTGGAGATGGCGTCTATGAATGGCTCAACTTGCCTGGCCATGTTCGCGGTTATGGTCGGTATCGGCAAGAATTCTGGGAACCGGGTCGCAGGGGTTGAAATGGAAAATGACAGCTTTTCTAGAACGCCGCTAATAGGTGCCAAGGTCTTAAAATTCCCCAGCAGCAAATCGGAAGAGGACAAAAAAAAACCAATCATCGGCCGGGAGGAATTAAATGACCCTGTTTCCAAAAGAGAATTCGCGCCTCCACCCTGGCTGTTCCAGCACCAGGATCTCAATAATGCGTTAAAATTCGCCAAAGTGGTCGATAGAAAATCTCTTAAGAATAAACTCAATTATGCGCATTTTATGGATAAACACCTCCTTATCCTGCTGCGTCATCCCAAATACGACGATAACGTGATTGTAAAAGCAAAGCCTGGTCCATGTCTTGGCAGTGAATTGACCTGCCAGTTTTTAGATGATAGCCCGTTAGGAACACATTTCAAGAAATATGCGTTTCTTCAACTCATTATCGATGATGGGAAATCCGTGACACTGATACCGGCCAACCTGATCAGGATGGACAAACGCAGCTTATCCTTTAATCTGCCACGGGAAGGATATTCCGTGGGCCAACGCCGGACAAGGCGCTATCCCTGCAAAAAGATAGATGTTGAACTGGTTCAACGGGGTCTGGTGATCAGCGGTGAGTTGTTGGATTATAGTCCTGAAGGGCTTTGCATTCGGTTAAGTCATATGCCTTTCAATGGTTTTGAATGGTCGCCTGGCTCGGATGTCATGACCATGGTTCATCTTCGCATGGATCAGCAGAATTTCTTTTCCGGTCTCTGTCATTGCGTCCGCCAGCAGGACGGTTTGGATTTCGCGGACGTTGTGTTGGTACCCGCAGAAAATCAGGTCAAAGGTTCCGAGAGCGAGAAGGTCAGTAAGCCCGCACCGAATAATTCACTAACGCCTGTTATCATTTTTGACCATCCCTTTTTTAGGAAAAGAATACAACTTGATGCGCCAGATATTTCTACTTCAGGGTTTTCCGTGTATGAAACAAGAGACGAAGCCGTTTTAATGCAGGGAATGATTATCCACGAGGTAACGCTCGAATTTGCCGGCGCCGTGAGAATGGAGTGCTCTGCCCAATTAACCGGCCGTTTTGAAAAAGATGAGAAAACCGTCCGCTGCGATTTTACCATTCTCGATATGGGTATTAATTCCTATACCCGCCTGGTCCATATCTTGGCCAATTCAATAGACCCGTATTCCCGTATTTCCAATCAAGTTAATATGGATGAACTCTGGGAATTCTTCTTTGAATCAGGTTTTATCTATCCCGAGAAATATGGGATGCTCAGCAGAAACCGAAAATGTTTCAAAGAGACTTACACAAAACTTTATCGGGATAATCCTGAAATTTCAAAGCATTTTACCTACATGAAAAACGGGCGAATATATGGTCATATCTCGATGATTAGGGCCTATGAGCGGGCTTGGATGATTCATCATCACGCTGCAAGAAGTGTGGAGGGCCGACGGGCGGGATTTTCGGTGTTAAAACAAATCATGCGCTACTTAGACGATGTACATCGTCTTCCATCCGCAAAAATGGATTATGCCATGAGTTTTTTTCGTCCGGAAAACAAGTTCCCAGACCGCGTTTTTGGTGGTTTTGCCAGAGATTTGGGAAACCCGAGGGGATGTTCGATGGACCTGTTCGCCTATTTTCCATACGCAAATGGCGTTTCTAACGCTGCTCTTCTAGAGGGATGGATGCTTAGTGAATGCTCTCAGCTAGACCTTTGGGAGTTAGATCGGTTCTATAGCAACCATTCGGGCGGGCTCCTTATAGACGCCATGGGCCTTAGGTATAATACTTCCAACAAAGAGTCGCTTGGGGAGGTTTATGGCCGCCACGGTTTCTTGAGGAAATGCAGGACTTTCGCCCTAAAGTGCGAGGAAGAACTAAATGCGGTTTTCATCGTGGATCAATCAGACTTGGGGTTTAATTTATCAGAACTGTTAAATGGCATTAAGATCGTGGTAGTGAATGTTGATGGCCTTGCCTGGGATATGCTATCCATGGCAATCGACAAGCTGGTGGGCAGCTATTCCATGCTCCAGGTGCCCATCTTGTTGTATCCGTTTGATTATGTTGAAGCTAAAGGCGTGCCTTATGAGAAACAATATTTTGCATGGTTTCTGAGCGTCCGATATGGAAATGAATACATGGCATATATGCAAAAAAAATTCAGAATAGACTAAAATTAATATGAACGATTTTATTAATGAAATTGATGAATTTCCTTATAATAGCAGGCTCATCAAAAACTATATAGAATATGCTAAAGAGGTCTATCCGGAGCTCGCTGTTGATGCGGTCCTCGATTATGCGGGCATCACCAATTATGAACTTGAAGACCAAGGTCATTGGCTCAGTCAAAGGCAAATAGACCGATTTCACAAAATATTCTCCCAGAAGACAGGGGATCCTCACATTTCCCGTAAGGTAGGGCGTTTTGCGGCTTCTTCCAAAGCTTCCACCACTTTTAGACAATATGCACTAGGGTTTATCACTCCCTTGGCTGCCTACAAGATGGTGGAAAAAGTCGCTTCCAAAATGACCACAGCGACTGAATTCCACACGAAAGGTATCAATAGAAGTACAATAGAAATAACTGTAAAGACGAAAAAAAGAACAATGGAAAGGCCATATCAATGTGATAACAGGTGGGGCCTTTTTGAGTCTATCGGCAAAGTTCTAACAGGCGAATTCCCGGAAATAGAGCATTCCTCGTGTATACACAAGGGAGGGGAAGTTTGCCGTTACATCGTTAAACTGAAAAATCGCCCTTTCCGCGTACTTAGAATGGGTGGTAATTATTTTCTTGCTTTCTCTTTTCTTAGCTCTCTCACCCTACTTTTTTTCTTATCAATTTCCAATTGGTTTATTTTTACCCTTCTTTCTTCTTTGATAACCATGACCACCTTCTTCTACTCCGAGTTTCTTGAGAAAAGGGACCAGAAAAAGATCATTGAAACTCAGGGCAATGCAGCCAGAGACCTTCTTGGGGAGATGAAAATCCGCTACAATAATGCCTCGCTTATGCAAGAAATAGGACAAGCAACACGTGAGGTTTTAAATATTGATGAGGTCGTCAAAGAAGTGACTGGCGTAATGGGAAAACGCCTTGATTTTGATCGCGGAATGATACTGCTTCCCAATAGGAATAAGACCCGACTTCTCTTTAATTCTGGCTATGGATATGATAAAAAATTGGGCGAAATTTTGTCCACAACTGAGTTTCACTTAGACAAGCCCCAGTCCAAAGGAATTGCCGTAGAGACTTTCAAGAAGCAGACACCTTTTCTGGTAAACGATATAAACGATGTAACAGAAGGCCTGTCTGAGAAAAGTTTGAGTTTTCTCAGAGCAACCAATGCCAATTCCTTTATTTGTGTCCCTATTGTTTACGAAAATGAATCATTAGGCATTATAATTGTTGACAATATCAAATCGAAAAGATCCCTTACCCAGAGCGACATGAATTTGATCAAAGGGATTGCTTCCCAGACCGCTGTAAATATAGCCAAAGCGCTGTCTTTTCAAAAAATTCAGGAAAGTGAGGAAAAATACCGTACCATCCTTGAAGTGATTGAAGAGGGGTATTTTGAGGTGGATTTGGCCGGGGACTTAACATTTTTCAATGACGCCATCTGTAAAATCCTTGGGTATTCCCCTTCGCGATTAATGGGGATGAGCTACATGGAGTATACGGATTCAGAAACCTCTGCGAGAATGTTTAAGGTCTTCAATGAAATCTATCGTACCGGAGTGCCTGGGAAAATTATAGACTACCAAGTTATTCGTGAGGATGGGGGGGTAAGAACTCTTGAGCTGTCTGCCTCTCTGTTGAGCAATTCAGCAGGCGAACCGACGGGGTTCCGGGGGGTCATCAGGGACGTCACGGATAAAAAACAGGCCGAAGTATTGAATCGGGAGAAGTTAGCCGCAGAGGCTGCCAGCAGAGCAAAGAGCCAATTCCTGGCCATTATGAGCCACGAGATAAGGACCCCCTTGAACGGTATTATCGGTATGACGGAATTGGCCATGATGACTGACATGGACAGTAAGCAGGGGAATATATTGAAGACCATCGAGGCGGAATCAAATTCCCTGTTAAGTATCATCAATGACGTCCTTGATTTTTCAAAGATCGAAGCGGAAATGCTCGAATTGGAGGAGACCTCATTTGATCTCGCGAGTATGGTTGACAATCTTGTGAACAGCTTTGCGCACAGGGCCCGGCAAAAAGGTTTGAAGATCAGAGCATCATTGGCGCCGGATGCTCCGTCCAGCATCATTGGCGATCCTGCACGGTTGAGGCAGATATTGACAAATCTTGTGGCAAACGCCGTTAAGTTCACCCCCAAAGGTGAGATAGATATAGAAGTTCAGGTAGCTGAAGATCTTGGCAAAGGTGTCAAACTACGGTTTTCGGTCAGGGATACGGGTATCGGAATTCCAGAAGATAAAAAGGAGGCCATCTTCGAAAGCTTCACACAGGCGGACAGTTCAACCACCCGGAAATACGGTGGAACAGGTCTGGGAATCAGTATATCAAAGCACTTGGCGGAACTGATGGGTGGCGAGATCGGCGTGGAGAGTGAAGCGGGGGTGGGGAGTTGTTTCTGGTTTACGGCGATTTTTCCCGGGAAAACCGTTGAAAAGAGCGCCACGATCAGGAATGATGAAAAACCGGTTATCAATCCAAATCAGGAAGGGATGCTGCTGAAGTCGATCAAGATACTTTTGGTGGAAGATTATCCGACCAATCAGGAGGTGGCTATGGCCCATCTTAACATGGCCGGTTACCATGTGGACTTGGCGGAGAATGGTCTTGCGGCATTGGCGCTTTACAGGAAGAACCACTATCACCTCATCCTGATGGATCTTCAAATGCCTGTCATGGATGGTAATGAGGCTACCCGGGAAATCAGGAAACTTGAAATTCAAAACAGGCAAACCGCGACTGGAGATGAGACATCTGATCATCAAGGACCACCCGGCAACTTTCACTCACAATCAACAACCCAAAGACTTCCTATCATTGCCATGACAGGACACGCGGTGGAAGGTTACCGGGAGGAATGTATAGCAGCAGGGATGGATGATTACATCACCAAACCCTTGACGAGGAAGCGTTTTTTGGCCATGGTGGAGAAATGGACCGGTTCGGTTGGCAGCGGGGATGGCGAAATTTCGAACCGCCAGCCCACCCCGCAACCGAATCCAATCATCCCCGATACATCGGGACCTGTGTTGCTCTCCGGTAAACATCAATCCGAAAAGGGCCTTCCAATGGATTTTGAGAGGGCATTGAACGAATTTGAAGAAAATGAAGCGCTGCTGATGGAGATCTTGAAGGGTTTCATTGAAAATGTCAGAGGTCAGATAGGGGTCATTCAGCAGGCCCTGATGAGCCAGGATGCTGACCGGGTGAGGAGAGAGGCACATTCCATCAAAGGCGGTGCTGCGAATCTAAGGGCGGACAGGCTTTCCAGAATCGCATCTGAGCTTGAAATTATCGGGAAATCAGGTAAATTGCAGAAGGGATCTGAAACTCTCGGAAGGCTTGAAAAGGAGCTTTTCGCCCTGGAAAAATTTGAAAAACCCCTGGTAGACAGAGCGGAACATTCTTAATGAAAATCTTGATAGTGGATGATGAATTTGTAAGCCGCAAGAAACTGGACCTGCTGGTCAGGAGTCTAGGGCATGAGACCTTTGTTGCCAGTGACGGGGTGGAGGGCTGGGAGGTTTGGAAAAAAGAGAGGCCGCGAATGGTGATTACGGACTGGATGATGCCCGACATGGACGGTCTGGAGCTTTGCGCGCGAATTAGAGAGGCTGAAGGGAGTCAGTACATCTACATCATAATGGTCACCTCAAGGGAAGATGTCGACGACCTTGTGAGGGGTATGGATGCAGGCGCAGATGACTTCATTACAAAACCTTTTGTTAAAGCGGAACTGGCTGTAAGGATCAGAGCTGGAGAAAGGATATCCGGTTTCGAGAGCAGGGATATCGTTATCTTTTCCCTGGCCAGGCTGGTGGAGTCGCGTGATTCGGAAACAGGCCATCATCTGGAACGTATACGGCACTATTCAAAAGAGCTGACAGCAGCCATTTTAGAATTGGATAATCCCCCCCGGGAAATGGATGCTCTGTTTCTGGATAATATTTTCCTGACCAGCCCACTCCATGATATTGGAAAGGTAGGCATTCCAGACCATATATTGCTTAAACCGGGACGGCTTGATAATGAAGAAATGCAGATCATGAGAAAACACGCTATTATCGGTTTTAATACAATCAACGAGGCCTTAAGAAAATATCCCAAAGCCGACTATTTGCGCATGAGTGCAGAAATTGCTCTCTCCCATCATGAGAGATTCGACGGCGCCGGATATCCCAATGGCCTCAAGGCCCGGGAGATACCGCTTTCCGCACGGATAGTGGCCCTAGCGGATGTATATGATGCGCTGGTCAGCAAGCGGGTATATAAAAAGGCGTATCAGCATGGCATGGCAAAAAAAATAATTGAAGAAGAGCGAGGACGGGGTTTTGATCCGATGGTGGTGGATGCTTTCCTGTCCTGCGAGGATAAATTCGTAGAAATCTGCGAGCGTTTCCCCAAGAATTAAATCGGCTTGATGCCCTTGCAAAGGATCAGCGGTGTATAGGTAAATCGCCTGGGGTTATTGAAGAATTTCGTAAAATCGACAAAGAATTTCTTATGCCCGCCCGGATAACGGTCAAAGGTATTTGAGGCCTTCCGGGAGGCCATCTCCAATTTCTTTGTCCAATTGAACAGATCCGAGTCCTTTGTCTTTCCGTAAATCAGATGGTGCGCTTTCAGATCCATCCGGATATCTTCATAGCCTAGATCATATAAATATGAATAAAGTTTTCTTCCCGTGTAGGGGTCAAAGTCATACTTTCTTTGCATCACGTCTACGATCTGAAACAGTATCCTTTCCATTTCCGGGGGCATCTCGTAATGAGTCATGCAGTTATAATCCAGGTCAAGCAAGCAAAGAGAGCCACCCGGTTTAAGGCAGGCTGTCAGGTTTTTAACGATATTGACACTTTCTGTACGGTGGTATTCCAGCACAAAACGGATCCAGATAAGATCAAACAATCCAACGTCCTTTAATGGATCCCTCAGATCATGGACACGAAAATCAATTCCCGACTTCCGGGAATGACTCTTTTTGGCATGGTTGACTCTTTCCCTGGAATAGTCGACCCCAAGTATGCTGCCATCCGGTTGAATTGATTTATGGAGGATTGAGGTTACCTTCCCCGGTCCGCATCCCGCATCAAGCACCCGCATGCCGGGGCTTATGCCACACCAGTCGGCCTCTTCACGTACAGCTTTCGGATCAGTCTTAATGTCCAACCGAAAAGCTTCTTCGTCGTTTTCCATAAGATAAGAATTGGAGTGTCGCATGGCCGTCTCAATTAAAAAGGGACTAAAAGTGGGTTATAAAGCGCCAAAAAAGGAAACCCTGGCATGTGGATGATACCGTGAAGCCTATCATACGTGGGCGATCGCCTCGATTTCAACCCGCGTCTCAAAGGGAAGGCGCGCCGCCTGGATGCAGGTTCTGGCCGGCAGATCTTCCCCGAAATATTTTCTGTAAACCACATTGAACCGAGCAAACTCATCCATATCCAGCAGATAAACGGTCACTTTTAAGACATTCTTCAAGGAAGACCCCGCCTCTTCCAGGATTATTTTGAGGTTCTGCAGCGCCAGTTCTGCCTCTTCCTCCACACTTCCCAGCTTGAGCTCATTCGTTTCCGGATCGATAGCGCCCTGTCCCGCAGTGTAAATGAGCCCGTCATGGATGACCGCCTGGGCGTAGGGCCCCCCGGTGACCGCTGCCTTTTCCGTATGAAACACCTTCTTGTCTCCCATTTTTTTCCCTCCACCCGCATCAAAAAAATTTCTAAAACGAATATCGAATATCGAATAAGGAATACCGAATCATGAAGTTTCCCTTCGACATTCATCATTCCTTGTTCGATATTCTGCGGTTCAAAAGCAACCCTTCAATGTGAAGCTCTAAATGCCTACAACCCCAGATAGGTTTTCCGGATATGCGGATTTTCCAGAAGCCATTGCCCATCGCCGCTCAAAGCGATCTCTCCGTTTTCGAGGACATATCCCCGGTCCGAGATGGTCAGGGCGTGAAAAACGTTCTGTTCAATGAGGAGGATAGCGGTGTTCCGCTCATTGATCTTACGGATAATCTCAAATATGGTGGTGACCAAAAGCGGCGCAAGCCCCAGGGAAGGCTCATCGAACATCATGAGTTTGGGTTTGGACATCAACCCCCTTCCGATGGCCACCATCTGCTGCTCCCCGCCACTCAGGGTCCCCGCTTTCTGGCTGAACCGCTCCTTCAAACGGGGGAAAAACCCGAATACTTCCGCCATGGTTTCCTTTCGGACATTTTTTGTATGGGGGAATTGCGCGCCCATTTCAAGGTTTTCCCCCACCGTCATGGTGGGGAAAAGCTGTCTTCCTTCGGGAATATGGCTGATCCCCATTTCTACAATCCGGGTAGTGGAGGCCCGGCAGATATCCTCACCCTCAAATTCAATGGTGCCTTTCCGGGGACGGAGAATACCGGAGACGGTTTTGAGGGTAGTTGATTTTCCTGCGCCGTTGGAGCCGATAACGGACACGACCTCCCCTTCACCCGCCTCAAAGCCGACACCTCTCAAAGCCTGAAGATCCCCGTAAAAGACGTCTATCCCATCAACTCTGAGCATGGAGAAACTCCTTGCCGAGATAGGCTTCAATTACTTTCTCATTCTTCACCACATCCGTGGGGGAGCCTTCGGCAATCCTGCTGCCGTAGTTGATGACCAGCACCCGCTCTGAAAGGGCCATAATTCCCTGCATGACATGTTCAATGAGCAGAATGGAGACCCCTTTTTGGTTGACCTCCCTGATCAGTTCAATAATCTCAGATACTTCCGTGGGATTTAGTCCCGCCATGACCTCGTCCAGAAGCAGAAGTTTCGGCCGGGTCGCCAGGGCGCGTGCCATCTCCAGCCTTTTCCTGAGGGGAAGGGGCAGCCCCTCGGCCTCCTTGTGGGCCATGGGACCCAAGCCCGCCCACCCGATAATCTCCATGGACGTTTCACGGGCCTTTTTAATGGACGTTTCCCGTGTTAGCGCCCCTACCATCACATTATCCAGAACCGATATGGTCAGAAACGGCTTCACAATCTGAAAAGTTCGGGCAAGACCCGCCTGGCACACCTGATAGGGCTGCATATTTTCCAGGGATTTTCCTGAAAAGATCATCTCTCCTGAATCAGGCGTGTTAAAGCCGCTCAGGCAGTTGAATACGGTGGTTTTACCTGCGCCATTGGGACCGATCAGCCCCAGGATCTCCCTTTCTCCCAATTCAAAAGAGAGGTTCGAAATGGCCGTCAGACCCCCGAACCGCTTGTTCAACTCTGTTACCTTCAGGATGCTCACGGTTCCGCTTCAGCCTCTTTTCCTTTTTGGGTGTAAACCGGATTTTTTTCATCCAGTTTTAGCATGGGGTTTAACCATCTTTTCACGTAATAGATAATCCCTTTGGGCATAAAAAGCACCACGAGAACAGCAATGACCCCGTACAGAATCAAATGAAGTCCTTCAAACCCTCCCTTTGCAAAGTAGGCTCTGGAGATCTCCGAAAGAGGTGTGAGGATAAATGATCCCAAAACCGGCCCCAGAATGGTTCCCAGGCCCCCGATAATGGGGCGCAGAATCAGTTCTATGCTGAGAGCCATGCCGAACAGGGTATCGGGATGAAGGTAGAAAATATAGTTGGCATAAAAGGTGCCGGCCAGAGAGGTCATGAAAGCGCTTAACGCGATGGCGATCATATTATATTTGAAAGCATTGACGCCCAGGGCCTGGGCTGCCTCTTCATCCTCCCGGATGGCTACCATGAAACGCCCGGCCCTTGAAAGTTCCAGTATGCGCACCACAATGATGGAAAAGACCACGAAGCCCAGGGCGATATAATAATAAGGAACATTACCCCTGAACTGGAAGTTCCAGAAGGAGGGGTTGAAGTCCAGAAAGATGCCCGAAAAGGATCCGAGGGCTTCCACATGGCTTACGATCAGGCGGGTGATTTCCGCAAAGGCGATGGTCAGGATCACAAAATAAACGCCCCTGAGCCCGAAACGAAATCCCAGGTACCCAAGGAACAGGGCGATGACCACCGCGAAAACGCCGCCTACCAGCATGCCGATCCATGGGCTGAGCCCGTAGTTCTGGGCCAGGTACGTAGAGGTATACGCCCCCACCCCCACATAAAGAGCGTGTCCCAGAGAAATATGTCCCGTATACCCGGTGAGGATATTCCAGGATTGCCCCAGATAGGCAAAGAAAAAAATCATGACAAAAATACCCAGGACGTACTTCTCAAGGAAAAGCGGCAGCAGTAGAAGAATGGCCAGCACGGCGGCAAGGAAGATATAGAGCCGGGTCATTTTTTCCCCCCTAAGAGCCCCTGGGGACGAAAAAGCATGATGACAATCAGTATCCCGAAACTGACCACCTGTTTGAGGGTGGCAGGCAGGAAAAGGGTGGACATGGATTCCGCCACGCCTAAGATGAGTCCCCCCACCAGGGCGCCCACGAGATTTCCCATGCCGCCCAGGATCACCACAATAAAGGCGGTCAAGGTAAAATCGTGTCCCAGATTGGGAGAAAGGGGCATGAGCGGCAGCAGCAGCGCCCCCGCGGCCCCGGTTGTGGCGGCGCCTAGCCCGAAGGAAACGTTATTAATGCGGCTCACATTGATGCCCACGAGGGTGGCAGCCATCCGGTTATCAGCCGCCGCCCGGATCCGTTTGCCCATATGGCTTTTTTTGAGGAAGATGAAAATAGCGAAGGTGATAATAATGGCAGAGGTAAATGCAATCAGGCGCGACACATCGATCATCGCGCCTCCCAGCCAGATCGTATCCAGGCTCAGGGCCGTGTGCGGGCTCCGGTGATCGGGGCCCCACAGCAGGAGCGCCGTATTTTCCAGAATGATCCCGATGGCCACAAGGGGAAGCACCTGCATGGCCTCGGGGTAATCGAGGATCCGGTTGACCACGGAAGACTGGATGACGTATCCCAGGACAAAGATGGCGGCAGAAACGATAACCAGAGAGAGGTAGGGCTCTACACCCAGCAGAACGAATATCCAGTAGGAAACATACATGCCGATGACCATCATCTGGCCATGGGCGAAATTAATGACCCCCATTACCCCGAAGATAAGGGAGAGCCCCAGAGCAATGAGCCCGTAGAGCCCTCCCAGCAGAATCCCCTGGATCAGAAGCTGCAGGGCCAGGGTGGAATCCATTATCCTCTATCCCAGATCTGGGGGGCGGGAAACACGTAATCCGCCTGGGCGAAACTCTTGGGTAGAACCACCTTGACCCGTTTTACGGGATCAGGGTCCGGCAGGACCTGGACCATGGCCGTTGCGGCATTGATGTTGTCGCCGTTTTCCGCAAAACGAATGGCATCCCCCACCATGGGCTGCGCTTTAAGATCCGTCTTCCGGAGGGAGGCCAGGAGTTTATCGCTGTTCGCGGACCCGGCCCTCTCCAGCGCATCGGCAATCACCAGTATCCCGGTATACGCATAACCGGAATTGGTGTCGAGATAGCCGCCGTACTTCTTGTTAAACAGGGCGTTGGCTTCCTGGTACACCGGACTCGCCGTGTTGACCCAGGGGACATTGTCCATGACATAGTAGACCAATTTTCCCAGGTCCTTGATGACTTTCGGCTCATACCACCCCGGACTCCCCGGGCTGATGATCCCCATGAGGGGCACCCGCTGTTTAAGAAGCTGCCGCGTCAAAATTATGGAATCTCCCGGTCTGCACACAGGAAAGAGCAGGTCCGGTTTGGCGGCCTTGATTTTCGCCACCTCGGAGGAAAGGTCGTGTATGCCCAAAGGATAGGTGATATGTTCCACAATTTCCACCGGGATACCGGACTTTTTAAACCACTTGATGAAATTCCCCCCCTGGCCCTTCCCAAATGGGTCGCCCGTGTTGGTGACCACCGCCCTTCTTGGCGTCGCCTTTCTTTCCTTGATCATCTGTCCGATATATTTGCAGGCGGTTTTCCCAAAGGTGGTGACCGTGGGGAAAATGCGAAAACTGTATTTGTAACCTTTCTGGGTGATGACATCCAGGGCGGCAACATCCATTACAAAGGGAATCTGTCTCTGTTCGGCCAACGTGGCGATGGCCATGCCTGTACCGCTCTGGAAAGCGCCGATCAGTACTGCCGCGCCGTCTTTTATCAAGCGGTCCGCCTCGCTTCGGCCC
Source organism: uncultured Desulfobacteraceae bacterium (assembly GCA_964588535.1). Classification (GTDB taxonomy): domain Bacteria; phylum Desulfobacterota; class DSM-4660; order Desulfatiglandales; family Desulfatiglandaceae; genus NaphS2. The sequence goes on along the minus strand of CAZPQA010000007.1, from coordinate 26,389 downwards.
ACCGTCGCTTTGGTTTCGCTGTCGCCAAGGAGGAGTTCCAGCTTCGCTCCTCCCATGGATTTGATGCCGCCCTTGGCGTTGATATAATCCACCGCAAGCTGATTTCCCCTGCGCTGGCCCTGCCCGATCACCGCAAGGGGCCCCGTGGCCGGCTGAACAGACCCGATTTTAATGGTCGCAGGCGCAGCTCTAAGCAGGGTTGGAACACCAAACGAAGTTGCGGTCAGGCCCAAACCCACAGCCCCTGTGACTTTCATGAAAGTCCTTCTGTCCATTTCTCTTTTTGCCAGATCTTGTTTGCTCATCATAAACCTCCTATGTCAGTTGTCAGTTATCAGTTGTCAGTTGTCAGTAACAGCATAATAACCACCAGTGCTGACAACTGATAACTGACAACTGCCCCCTACTAAGTAAGCCACCGCTTTCGTCTCCGGTAGTGCTTCACATCCCGGTAGCTCTTTTTTTTGCCCACCTCCGTGAGCCCCAGATAAAATTCTCTCACATCAGCATTTTCCTTGAGCTTTTCGACGCTGTCATCCAGGACGATGCGACCGTTTTCCATCACATAACCATGGCTTGCGATGGAAAGGGCCAGGCGCGCGTTCTGTTCCACCAGCAGGATGCTCACTTTTTCCTCCTGATTGATGCGTTGAATGATCTTGAAAATTTCAGAGACCAGCAGGGGGGAAAGGCCCATGGAGGGTTCGTCCAGTAGCATGAGGGTGGGAATACTCATGAGACCCCGGCCAATGACCAGCATCTGCTGCTCACCACCACTGATGTACCCGGCCAGAACATTTTTTCTGGCCTTCAGCCTGGGGAACATGCTGTAGACTTTCTGGATGTCTTCTTTCATTTTTCGCCGGCTTCGATTGGTATGCCCCCCGGCGATGAGGTTTTCTTCAATGGAGAGATCCTCAAAAACGCGCCTGCCCTCCATGACCTGAAAGATGCCTTTTCGAACAATTTCTTCCGGGTATTTGCGGTCGATGCGTTCCCCTTTAAATTGGATTTGGCCGTCGGTGACGGCGCCGTCCTCGGATTTTAGAAGCCCTGAAATGGCTTTGAGGGTGGTGGTTTTGCCGGCCCCGTTATTCCCCAGGACTGCCACGATGCGGCCTTCATCCACCTGAATGCTCATTCCTTTCAATACAAGGATCACATTATGATAAATCACTTCAATATTGTTGACAGCAAGCAATGGTTCCATAGGGTTGTTCCCTGGTTTGTTCTGCCATTTGGGCTATGCCCCAAGCCTGGAGTAGGTGATATCCTCTTCCCCCAGGTAGGCTTTGATGACTTTTTCGTTATGCCGGATTTCTTTCGGCTTCCCCTCAGCGATCTTCAGTCCGAAATCCAGAACGCAAATGCGGTCGGAGATATCCATGACCACGCCCATGTCGTGTTCGATCAAAATGATGGTGATGCCCCACTCTTCATTGATATCCAGAATGAAACGGGCGATATCTTCGGTTTCCTCCAGGTTCATGCCCGTGGCCGGTTCATCCAGCAGGAGCACCCGGGGGCGCATGGCCAGGGCCCGGGCCATTTCCACCCGCTTTTGAAGCCCGTAGGGAAGGGAATGCACCACGTGTTTCCGAATGGGCTCAATTTCCAGGAGATCGACGATCCGCTCTTCGATTTCCCTGCGAAGGGCTATCTCCTCGACCCTGGTTTTGCCGTAATAGATGCCACCGGAAATGGACCCTGATTTCAAGTGAACGTGGGCCCCCAGCTTGATGTTGTCCAGAACGTTCATGTGGCCGAAAAGCTCCACATTCTGAAAGGTTCGGGCAATGCCCAAACCCGCGATGCGGTGCGGTTTCAGATGGGTGATGTTCTGACCTTCAAAAATAATTTGGCCCTGGTCCGGTTGGTAAAACCGGTTGATGCAATTTAAAAGACAGGTTTTACCCGCGCCGTTGGGACCGATAATGGAGAATATTTCCCCTTTTTTGACGCCTGTACTCACGCCATGGAGGGCTTTGATGCCCCCGAAACTGAGGTGGATGTCCTTTATTTCAAGCTGGTAATCGTTTTTTTCGTCCATTTTAACCGTTCGTTTCCACCTGCTTGATCCAGACGGTGGTTTTCATGCGGAACCCTTTGCCGTCCATGTATCGAATGTCCGCTTCCACCGGGATTTCCTCGCGGTCGCCGTACAGTCCTTCGATCAGGTCCCTGTATCTTTCCTCGACAAATTTCCGTCGTACTTTTCGGGTTCGTGTCAGTTCATCGTCGTCGGCATCCAGTTCCTTGTATAACAGCACGAATCGATTCACCCTGGCCACTTTGGGAAGCGTTTTATTGGCCTTGGCCACTTCTTCGGCAATGAGCTCATAGACCCCCTTTTTCTGGGAAAGGTCTGTAAAAGTGGTGTAGGCCAGTTGGTTGTTTTCAGCCCATTTGCCCACGTTGGCCATATCGATGGCAATCATGGCCGTGATAAACGGTCTGTTCTGTCCGATGACAACGGCATCCACGATATAGGGGCTGAACCGCAGCTTATTTTCAATGAGCTGGGGGGAGAATTTACCGCCGTCAACCAGTTTCATGACGTCACTCATGCGGTCAATAATGATGATATGGCCGTCCTCCTCCATGAGGGCCGCATCCCCCGAATGAAACCAGCCATCTCTCAGGGCTTCTTCTGTGGCTTCAGGATTCTTATAATACCCTTTGAAGATGGTATCGCCACGGGAGAGCAGTTCTCCCGAATCAGAAATTTTGAACTCGATTCCCGGAAGAGGCTGTCCCACCGTATCCAGGCGAATATCATCGGTTCGATGGACGATGGACGCCGCCGTCTGTTCGGTCATGCCGTAGGCCTGTTTGATGTTGACATTGAGGGCCATGAACATGTTGAAAATTTCCTGGCCCAAAGGTGCGCCGCCTGTATAGACATGGCGCAGACGGGCAAGCCCCAGATAGTTTTTCAGAGATCTGAACAGAAAGACATACCCCAGCATGTTCAGAAACTTCAGCCCGGCAGAAAGGGGTTTCTTGTTCAGTTTATGGTCCGCCACCCGGTATCCCACGGGAAGGAACCATTTGTAGGCCAGCCGTTTGATCCATGCGGCATCCTGGATTTTCACCTGAATGTCTGAACACATGCGCTCCCAGATGCGGGGCGGTGCTAGCATGATGTGAGGACCGATTTCCCGAATGTTCTCTTGGACCGTTTCCACCTTTTCGGGGAAATTGACGGTAAATGCTTTGTAAAGGGACCAGTAAACCCCGAATTCCTGTTCTCCGATCCAGGGAAGGGGCAGGAAAGAGACGTATTCAAAGGTATCTTCCGCCACATCCACTTCGTCCTGGGCTTTGGCCACGGCGTACATGTTCTGGTGGGTAATCATACTGCCCTTGGGCAGTCCGGTGGTACCGGATGTATAGTTGATCATGCCCACGTCATCGGGTTTGACTGCCGCAATCATGCCATCAAAAAGATGGGGTTCTTTTTCATGGAGCTGTCTGCCCAGTTTCTGAATATCTTTGAAGTAGGCGAGGATTGGTTCATCGTAGCGCCGCATGCCTTTCGGATCATCCACGATGATTTTGATGACATCGGGGCACTTTTCCTTGACATCCAGGAGCTTATCCGCCTGTTCCTGGTCGCCGGCCACCACAAAAATGGAATCGGAGTGGTTGATGATGTATTCCACCTGGTCCAGATGGCTGTCCGGATAGATGCCGACGATGGCGCCGCCAAGGGATTGAACCGCCAGTTCCGAATAGAGCCCTTCCGGCCGGTTGTCACCGGCATAGGAGAGCTTGTCCTCACGTTTAAAACCCAACTGGTGGAGTCCCAGGGCAAAATCCCGCACGTTTTCAAAATACCCTTGCCAGGTGACGGGCTGCCAGATGCCGAACTCCTTTTCACGAATGGCCGCCCGGGTGTTTTCCAGACGATCGGCATTCCGCTTCAGCAGCATGGGCATGGTGATGAAATCGGTCATAAAGGTTAAACCTTAATTTATTAGCGGGCAGAACGCAGATGACGGAATGTGTTCAAATCCATTCATTCCGCAATCCGCATTCCGCAATCCGAAATTATCTATTCCGTCTTGATCCAGTCTGAAACGGGCTCAAAGACCTTCTTTTTCACATTCGCCTTGTAAACCCTTCCGTAGGGAATCTTGTTGTCAATGACCGTGTAGGGGCACATGAGCCCGCCGGTGTCAATGTTTTTGAGGGTCTGAAGCGCCTTGGCCAGACCCGGTCCATTCAATTCTCCGGCTTTGTCGGCCCGCTTCAGGCATTCCACAAAGACCAGCCCCGTAAAAAAACCCTGCATGTAGGAAGTGGGTCTGTATTTGATCTTGGGGTAATTCTTTTCCGTCCAGGCCCTGATTTTTTTTATCATGGGGATTTCCGTCTGCGAGTAAAAGGCATAAGGCATGACGCCCAGATACCCCTCGGCCAGAGGACCCAGTTTATCCAGGAGCATCTTGTGGGTGCCCCAGAAGGTGCCCATGAATTTGGCCTTGAGTCCGTAGTCCTTTGCCTGCTTCAGAACCGCCGGTATGGGGGAGAGTACAAACCCCTGAAAGATAACGTACTCCGCCTTCTTCCGTTTCAGGTCCAGCACCTGGCTGGTAATGTCAACACCCCCCACTTTGGCCACTTCTTCAGCCACCAGGTTGAGCCCCAGCTTTTTGCACATTTTCCGGCCATAGGGAACCGGGTCTTTTCCAAATTCGGTGTCGCTGTAGAAAAAGGCCACATTGGCACCGGGCTTTTCCTTGGCGATATATTGAAGCAGGATGCCAAACATATCGCTGTAGGTGGGGCCGGGCACGAATACGAAGGGGTTTTTGGCCTTATCGGCCAGTTCACTGGAAAAGGAGGTGGAGCTGTACAGGATTTTGTATCGATCCTTGATTTCAGGGGCCATGGCTTTGCCCAGCGCCGTGCTTTCGCCGTACATGGCCACCGGTTTGTCCCGGGCCATGATCCGCTTGAACGCGGCCACTGCCACATCCACCTTATAGGTGCCGTCTTCCATGATGTACTTGATCTTTTTTCCGTTGATGCCCCCTTCAGCGTTGGCCATCTTCAGCGCATCTTCCAGACCCGCGTTGATGTGGACCCCTGCAAAGGCAAATCGACCGGTGACCGGCTGAACGGCTCCGATCTTGATTTCATCGGCTGAAAAGGCGGTTGGTGCAAAACTCATTATGAAAAGAATTCCCAGAGCTGCTAGTCCCAATGATGCAAAAACGTTTTTTTTCATGGTTGTCTCCTCCTCAAATTTATGATGGGGCCCCTGGATCGGGTGCCCGTTTCCGGCCTCGCCTGTTTCCCATAAAAACGGGCATTGATGTAAAATCGGGCTGAACGGCATCACCTCCCTTTTTAGCAGTTGTCAGGGTGCAGTTGTCAGGGTGCAGAAAAATCAGCTTTCATCCTGCCCCCTGATAACTGCACCCTGCACCCTCTTAACAGATATCAGTATGAAAAAGGCCACAGCAGAAAAAAAGCCTTGATACGTCGCCAGATTTCCGCCAGGCCGCGGGGTTCAAAAATAAGAAACAATACAATCATACCCCCGAAAACCACTTCCTTAAAAGGAATGAAAAAGTGGGCGGCGCCCGCAAAGACACTGGTCAGGCTGCTGCTTAAAACATTGAGCAATTCAGGGATAAGGGTCATGAATACCGCGCCGAAGATGGATCCCATTACGCTTCCCATCCCTCCCACAATGACCATGGCCAGGTACTGCACTGACAGGTGGAAGGGAAAGTGTTCCGGGGTGACAATGCGGATGAAGCCCACCCACAGGGCACCTGCAATGCCCGCATAAAAAGAGGATATGGCGAAAGCGGTCAGTTTATACCGGAATAGATTGATGCCGATGATCTCAGCCGCCAGATCGCGGTCCCTGATGGCCACAAAGGCGCGCCCCACACGGCTGCGAACCAGGTTGCGGGCATATGCCACAGCCAGTATCACCACAAAGAGCGTGACAAAATAAAACCGTTTTTCCGTGTTGATGAGAAAGCTTCCGATGGAAGGCGGTGGCACGTTGATGCCGCGAATCCCATGGGTCAGGCTTTCCCAGTGAACAAAGATGAACTCAAAGATAAACTGGGCCGCCAGGGTGGCAATGCAGAGATAGAGCCCCTTGACCCGAAGGGATGGAATACCGATGATGAGGCCGGAAATGGCGGCCATGACGCCGGCCAGAGGGAGGGCTAACCAGAAAGAAAACCCCAGTTGGGTGACCAAAATGGCCGATGTGTAGCCGCCTACGCCGGCAAATGCCGCGTGCCCCAGGGAAATTTGTCCGGTAAACCCCGTGAGGATGTTGAGACCTATGGCGGCAATCACCGCAAAACCGATCATGTTGGCCACATACAGCAGATAAGCATTGGCCACAAAGGGAAAGATCAGCAGAAAAACAAAGAAGAGACCCAGCCACCATTTGACGAAGAGGGATTGAAAAATTTCTTCATCCTTGATGTATGTTTCTCTAAAGTCCCCACATCTCATGGTTTCGTCTCAATTATGATTTGGTCTAATTCAGGAATTCTAAACCCGCTCAATTATCTTCTTGCCGAAAAGACCATAAGGGCGGATCATCAGGATAATAACCAGGATGAAAAAGGGGGCCACCGCCTTTGCGCCACCGCCCACCAGCGGATCGATATAGAGGCCGGTCAGGTTTTCAAGAATGCCGATGATGAAACCGCCGATGATGGCGCCCTCGATGCTGTCCAGTCCCCCCAGTATGATTACGGCCAGAACCTTGAGACCGATATCTCCCATGTAGATGCTGATGCCGCTGATGTTTCCGATGACGATGCCGCCGATAACGGCGGCAATGGCCCCGAAACTCCAGGAAAGGGCGAATATCCACCGAACGCTGATGCCCATGGAGAGCGCCGCCTGCTGGTCGTTGGCCGTTGCCCGCATGGCCACACCGGTACGGGTAAATTTAAAGATGAGGATGAAAATGATGGTTCCGATAATGGCAAAGACAAATCCCCACAGGAGTCCGGAGGGGACAATGGCAAAATTCAAATCAAGGGGTTCGGGCGGGAAAATTTCGGGAAAGGATCGGTATTCAGGGGACCAGATGATGTGGGTGATGCCCTGGAGCATGAAGGCCAGACCGATAGTCACCATGATCACCGAGATGATGGGTTCCCCGATGAGTTGCCTTAGAATCAACCTTTCAATAATCAGGCCCAGGAGAAAGGCAAAAACAAGGGTCCCGGTAAAGGCGACCCAGAAGGGCGCGCCGGCATCCGTGAGGATGGTGAGGCATACGAAAGCCCCCAGGGACATGAAAGCGCCCGTGGCAAGATTTAAAATGCTGGTGGCTTTATAGATGAGAACAAATCCAAGGGCAATCAGACCGTAAACACCCCCGGTGGCCAGACCGGAAACAACAACCTGCAAGAGAATATCCATGTGAAAATACGCCTCAGAATTGTCTTTTCACCATGAGTAGCATCCATCCTTCAGTGGTGTCAACATCAAAGGCGCGAGTACCGGGTGCCTCTGCGAATTTTACGGCTGACCTCAGGTTCTTGGGTTGGGAATTTACAGGGTGGCGGCGATCACCACCTTTTGAATCTGGCTGGTGCCCTCGTATATCTGGGTGATTTTCGCGTCGCGCATCATCCGTTCCACCGGATATTCCTTGACGTAGCCATAACCGCCCAACAGCTGGACCGCATCGGTTGTGACCTTCATGGCGGTCTCTCCGGCAAAGAGTTTGGCCATGGCGGACTGCCGAACCGCTTCTTTGGAGAGACGGTCCAGGTTCTTGGGGAACTTTTCAAAAACACTGGCGGCCTTGTAAGTGAGCTGCCGGGCCGCTTCCACCTGAGTTGTCATGTCGGCCATCATCCACTGAAGCCCCTGAAAAGAGAAAATGGGTTTGCCGAATTGCGTTCGTTCTTTGGTGTAGTTAATGGCATAATCCAGGGCCCCCTGGGCAATGCCCACGGCTTGGGCGGCCACGGGGATACGGGTGAGATCGAGGGTTTTCATGAGAATGGGAAACCCTAAGATTTCACCGCCCAGAATGTTTTTGCCCGGCACCCGCACATCCTCCAGGATGATTTCCACGGTGGAAGATCCCCGAATGCCCATTTTGTCTTCATGCTTTCCGATGCTGAAACCGGGTGTGCCTTTATCCACAATAAAGATGCCGGTGCCTTTGGGGCCCGGAACGGAAGTATCGGTTCTGGCGGCGATGCAGACCACGTCCGCCACGTCCGCATGGGAGATGAATGTTTTGGTTCCGTTGATCACATAGTCGTCGCCGTCCCTGATGGCTTTGGTCTTAAGACCGGACACATCGGAGCCGGCGTTGGGTTCCGTGAGGCCGAAGGCGATGAGATGTTCTCCGGTGGCCAGTTTGGGGAAATATCGCTCCTTTTGTTCGTCGTTGCCGGCCAGCATGATGGGCATGGCGCCCAGTTCATGGACCAGAAGGACCACGGAGGTGGAGGCGCAGACCTTGGCGATCTCTTCGATGATCAGGCACAGGGAGAAAAGCCCCATCTCCGAACCCCCGAATTTTTCCGGGTAGTCAGCGCCGAAAAGTGCGTTTTCCCGAAGCAGTTCCACCATGTCCCAGGGGAATTCGGCTTTTTCATCCCTTTCCGCGGCACCGGGGGCAATCTGTTCTTTGGCGATGCGGGCAACGGTCTCCTTGAGCATTTCCTGTTCTTCGGTAAGGTCGTATGACATGGGTTCCTCCTTGATGACTAAAAATTATGACGGGCATTGATTTTTCGTTTGATACCATTGCGGTTCAGAGAAAGTCAATGCTCGCTGAATGCTGCAATCCGTTGACACAAAGCCGTTTCTATTCTATGTTCCCTTTGATTACTAAATGAGGCATCATTCATTATTGCATATTCGATCAAGGAACTCAAATGCTAAAATTTGTCGAGGAAAGTCCGCTTTACCGAATAGCCAACGCGCGCAGCATGGTCTTTTTCGGAGCGTCCAACAGTATTGCTTCCATGGGAACCCACCTTCTTTCGGCGGCTCTGGCCGGCGGTTTTAAAGGCGCCGTTTATCCGGTTCATCGTAAGGAAGAAAACGTTCAAAATCTAACGGCCTACAGACGGGTGGCGGATCTGCCGGAAGTCCCTGATCTGGCGGTCATCGTGCTGCCCACTCATGTTGTCAATGAAACGCTTGACGCCTGTGGAAAAAAGGGCATTCGGCAAGTGGTGGTGGTTTCAGGAGGATTCAAAGAGGTGGGGGGCGGCGGCGGTGAACTGGAAACGGAACTTAAAAAGGTTGCCACTGCCTATGGGATGCAGATTCTTGGACCCAACTGCCTTGGGGTAGCCAATCCTCACCATAACCTCAATACCACTTTTGTTCCCAATGAGGGCCCCCCTGGATTTGTGGGGCTGGCATCCCAGAGTGGGAGTTTCGTGACCCAGATGTTTGAATATCTTTCAGGCTTCGGTCTCGGGTTCAGCACCGCCTTCAGTGTGGGAAACGAAGCGGTTCTGGATATTGTCGATTGTCTGGAGTATCTGGGTGCATGCCCCCATACCAAAGTGATTGCCCTGTACGTTGAGGGCATTCGAAGGGGGCGTGCTTTCATTGAGGCGGCCCGGGCTATTGTGCCCCACAAGCCCATTGTGGCCTTTTATGTGGGAGGGTCAAAGGCCGGAAAGGCGGCCGGTTTTTCCCACACCGGGGCCATGGCCGGGCCGGATGAACTCTATGATGGCATGTTTCGCCAGGCGGGCATCATACGGGCCAGGTCCGTGGTGGAGCTCTTTGATTTCTGTTGGGTGCTGGGTGCTTTGCCCATCCCTGAGGGCAACAGGGTTGTGATACAAACACACTCGGGTGGACCCGGGGCCGCGGCTGCGGATGCCTGTGGAAGGGCGGGTCTTAGGCTTTCCACCTTGTCCGGAAAAACACTGGAGAAATTGGCCCCCTTTGTTCCTTCCACGGGGAGCGTCGGCAATCCCGTGGATCTGACCTTTACCAAGGATTACAGCGCGTTTTATTCTCAAATTCCCGGCATTTTACTGGCGGAGGAGAACGCGGACATCCTCATGGTTTACCTCCTCAGTTCGCAACCCGTGGTGGAAAGGGTGTTGAAAGGGATGGGGATTCCTGAGGAGGCGGTTCCGGAGCAGAGCCGGAAAATCATCGAAAGCAATGCTGAACAGCTTTCACAGCAGTTTAAAAAGCAGAAAAAGCCGTTTATCGGTTACTCATTTCATCGCCCGGATGCGCCCGCCATGCGTGAAGTTATCGCAAACGGCATGCCGGTATTGCAGGGGGCTGAGAGAGCGGCTCGGGCAGCGGCCGCGCTGGTGGCCTATGCCGGGGTGAGGGAAAGGGAAAAGTGAACCCCCATTATCTAGTGTCCATCCACGAATGGGCACTATTATTCTTTCCATCCGTGGAGTCCGATCAGGTTAACAAAACGGCAGCCGCCCAGGTTTTCCTGGCGATACTTTCCGTTTTTATTCGTGATTCGTTTAAGCTCCTGACTGGTTTTATCCCCGATGGGGATCACCAATCTTCCCCCTTCAGCCAGTTGATCCAGGAGCGGTGCAGGGATACGGGGGGCGCCGGCTGTTACCATGATGGCATCATAGGGGGCGAACTCCTGCCATCCCAGTGTGCCGTCGTACGCTTTGAAGAGCACATTGTTGCACTCCAGCTCCGCAAGAATGGTCCTTGCCTTGACCATGAGTACCCGGATCCTTTCAACGGTGTAAACCTTTTGGGACAGTTGCGCCAGAATCGCTGTCTGGTATCCGCTGCCCGTACCGATTTCAAGCACTTTTTCGCTTCCCGTGAGCGCCAGGGCTTCTGTCATGAGGGCGACCATATAGGGTTGGGAGATGGTCTGTTTATGGCCGATGGGCAATGGATGGTCGTTATAGGCTTCCCCCGTAAGGGCTTCTTCCACAAACCGGTCTCTCGGGATGTTTCCCATGGCATCCAGCACCAGCGGGTCCCCGATGCCGCGCGAAATCAACTGGCCTCTGATCATTTTTTCTCTGGCCAACCGATAATCAGGGTGAAGGTTCATGGCGTGCTCTCTTTTTACAGATATCAAAATTAACCCAGGATGCTAGCATAAAATGAATTCCATTGTAAAACGCTTTTGATGCGAAAGCCCCAAGAGCATGTTGACAACCCTTTTTTAAGGTGATACTTTCCAATTCTTTTCAAAGACCGTCATGTGGGTGAATTATAAGAGAAAGCCGGGGGATTTCATGAACTTTCAAGAACTGATAACGGCCCTGCAGCAATACTGGGCCGACTATGGGTGTATTATTCAACAACCTTACGACCTTGAGGTTGGCGCAGGGACCTTCAACCCTGCAACGCTGCTGCGGGTGCTCGGACCTGAGCCGTGGTCCGTTGCCTATGTGGAGCCTTCACGCAGGCCGACGGACGGCCGGTATGGGGAAAACCCCAACCGTCTGGGACATTATTACCAATACCAGGTGATCATTAAACCGTCTCCCATTGACATCCAGGAGGTTTACCTGGGAAGCCTCAAGAGTCTGGGTATCGATCCATTTGAGCATGATATCCGTTTTGTGGAGGATGACTGGGAATCCCCGACCTTAGGTGCTTCGGGACTCGGTTGGGAGGTCTGGCTCGATGGTATGGAGATTACGCAATTCACCTATTTTCAGCAGGCCGGCAGTATCCGATTGGACCCCATTAGTGTGGAAGTGACCTACGGCCTTGAAAGAATTGCCATGTATATGCAGGAAAAGGAAAGTGTCTATGATCTCATGTGGAATGATCATTTGACCTACGGGGATGTCCATCAGAAAGGCGAATGGGAACTCTCCGTGTACAATTTTGAAATGGCGGATGTGGATATGTTGCTGGATGTGTTTCACAAGTATGAGCAGGAAGGTTTGCGGGTCGGGGGCGCCGGTCTGGTGCTGCCCGCCTATGATTACTGCCTTAAATGTTCACACACGTTCAATCTGCTGGATGCCCGGGGCGCCATCAGCGTGACGGAGCGGACCCGGTATATTGATCGTATCCGGCATCTGGCGCGCCTATGTGCAAAGAACTATCTGGCCCAGCGCGAGGAAATGGGATATCCCCTTAATAATAAGCAGGATAATAATAACGGATGACAATTATGATGGCAGAATTGCTTTTGGAGATCGGGACCGAGGAAATTCCAGCGGGTTACCTGGAAAGCGGTTTAAGAGAATTAAAAAGACTGGCCGGGGAATGCCTCAAAGAGAACCGAATTGATTTGGCGGGCGGTCTTGACGTTTATGGCACGCCCAGACGTCTTGTTTTGATGGGGAAGGGTGTTTCAGAGAAACAGGAAGACCTGATTCAGGAAGTGACCGGCCCACCCAGAAAAGTGGCGTATGACGAAAACGGTTTGCCCACCAAGGCGGCCGAAGGCTTTGCCAGAAAACAGGGGGTATCTGTTGAGGAACTGCAAACCATTGAAACCCCCAAAGGTGAATATCTCTATGTGAAACAGGAGATTCCAGGGAAGCCGACCCTTGAGATCCTGTCGGAACATTTGCCCGGCATCATCGGGGCTATCACCTGGCCCAAATCCATGCGGTGGGGGGAGGTTGGTTTTCCCTTTGTACGTCCCGTACATTGGATACTGTGTCTTCTGGATGGCCGCGTTGTCCCTTTTGAGGCGGCCGGCGTTCAAAGCGGTAGCACCACCCGTGGACATCGGTTCATGGGGCCGGAGGAAGTGAACGTCTCAAATATCGACGATTACCTGAAGGCGATGGAGGGCGCCTTTGTGGTCCTTGATCCCCTTGAGAGGCAACGGGTTGTGGCGAAAGCGGCACGTGACGCCGCTGCAGGCGTTGGGGGCGTTCCGGTGGACGATCCGGAGCTGGTTCAAACGGTGGCCAACCTGACCGAATATCCCACGGCTGTCTGTGGCAGCTTTGAAAAGGCTTTTCTGGATCTGCCCGATGCGGTTTTGATTACCGCCATGCGGGAGCACCAGAAATACTTTGCGGTATACGATGAAAAGGGCACCCTGATGCCCAATTTCGTGGCCGTCAACAACACGAAAACCCGTGATGAATCCATTGTGTGCCGGGGGCATGAACGGGTCCTTCGGGCCCGGCTTTCCGACGCGGATTTTTTCTTGAAGGAGGACCGAAAACGGCCGCTACTGGATCGGCTGGAGGACCTGAAACAGGTGATTTATCAGGCCCAACTGGGGACAAGCTATGCCAAAGTAATGCGGGTTGAGACCCTGGCCGAACATATTGCAAGCCAGGTGCTGCCGGAACAGGTTGATCGCGCCAAGCTTGCGGCGCGTCTGGCCAAATGCGATCTGGTGACCCATATGGTCATTGAATTTCCATCCCTTCAGGGGGCTGTGGGAAAAGCATATGCGGCGCTTGAGGGGTACGAAGACGATATATGTTCGGGAATTCATGAGCATTATCTCCCCCTGAAAGCGGGTGGCGCGCTTCCCCGGTCCAGAATTGGCGCTGTTGTGGGGATGGCGGACCGGTTGGACACCATTGCGGGGTGTTTTGCCGTAGGTCTTGAACCCACGGGAAAAGCCGATCCCTTTGCCCTTCGAAGGCATGCCCTGGCCATTATCCGGATTATGGAGGATGCAGGCTGGGATTTGTCTTTCAGGCAGCTTGTTGAAAAAGCCCTGTCTCTTCTGGCCGGTGAAATCGAATTCGATTTTGACGCAACATTTGCGCGGGTGCTCGATTTTATTCGTGAACGTTACAAAAATATGATGTTAAGGTCGGATTATGCATCAGATCTTGTGGAAGCGGCCATCTGTGGTCCATTTGACTGCATCTTGCCCCTTCGACCGAAAATGGAGCAGCTCAAAGAATTCACCCTGTCGTCCGATGAATTTACGCCGCTGGCCCTGACCTTTAAGCGGGTGAACAATATCATAAAGAAGCAGACCCAGGTGTTTTCGGTGAACCCGGAGCTGTTCAAAGAGGACGCTGAAAAAGATTTGTGGGAAACGTATCAGTCCCTTAAGGATGATGTTGCGGTAACCATAACAAAGAGCGCCTTTCTGGAAGCGCTGGGGATTATGACCAGGCTCAGGACACCTGTCGATCAGCTGTTCGATAACGTGGAGATCCTGACACATGATGATGCGCTTCGTGAAAACAGGGTGGGGTTGTTGCAACTGATTTCAAGTTTTGTACTGACAATCGCCGATTTTTCCAAATTTTCAATATGAGGTGGAAAATCAGTCCCGGGGTTTCTTGATCAGGATGTAAAGCTCCCCTTCATGCTTTAAATGCCCTGCTACTGTTTCAGCGTAGGAGCCGTTTCCCCAGAAAATGTCCGCCCTTCCCGGTCCCTTTATGGCGCCTCCGGTATCCTGGTTCACGACGAAACGAGAAAACCCGTGCCACCCTGTGATTTCGCCTGTCGAGCTTAAGGTTGGTTTCTGGCACGAGATAAAGGCCAGTGCCCCTTTGGGAAAACGTTTTGAATCGAGCGCAATGGACCTCCCCGGGGTCAGAGGAACGCCGATATTGCCGACGGGTCCGGTTTTAAGAGGCCTGAAGAATATGTAGGAAGGGTTATGGTTCAGGATCTCCTGAACAGCTTCGGGGTGCTCCGAGAGATACCGCCTGATAGCCTGCATGGACATTTCTTCCCTCGTGAGGAGCCCCTCATCCAGCATGTAACGCCCGATGCTTTGGTAGCTGCGGCCATTGGAGGTGCTGTAACCCGCATTAAGGGTCCCGCCCTCCTTAAGGAGGAGTTGGCCTGATCCCTGGATGTGAAGGAAGGCCGCGTCAACAGGGCTTTTCAACCAGGCCAGTTCAAGGTTTTTCCCGCTGAGTGCCCCCGCCTCTATTTCTTTTCGGGAATAGTAGGGCAAGAATTGCTTTCCTTCAATTCTGCCGGTGATTTTCCGGCCCTTAAGGTCCTTTTTGAATAGAGAAAGGTCGGCTGTTATCAGGTTTTCCGGCTTTTTGTAGAGAGGATATCTGAAGATTTCATCAGGTGTCAGGCTGGCCTCGTAGAGAGGTTCAAAATATCCTGTGAAGAGGACCTGGTCGTCTCCATTGTGTCCGGTGGCACGATAAACCATAAAGTTTTCTCTGATGGCTTTGTCCAATCGCTCAGGATTTGGTTTTTCCCTGATGAGATTCAGGAAAGCCTCCTGGCTTTCTTTGACCTGGCGACAGGTAAATGTGTGAGGGCCATAATGGAAGAGGCTTTCAGGATCCAGTTTATTCAGATAGCCCATGTTTTTTTCAAGCGCGGATATCAATGATTCCCAATCCATGTCATCGTTGAATCCGGGATAAAAAACATTGACCGGTTCCAACGTCTCTACATATATTCGGGTCTCTTTTTTGATTGTCGGACGGCAGGCAAAAAAGGTCAGAAAAACGATCAGAAGAAAAAGCTTAAGATAAACTGGATTCCGGTTGTGCATACTTGCCTCTGAAAGGTAGAATTATGCTTTTCATATTATAGACGTCATATTATAAACGGTTCTTTTTTTCAAGAAGCGCGTTAGAGTTCATTACTGACCCAGGAAACAGTGAAAACCCATTTCAGAATGAATCAGATTGAGAATGTGGTTTTTTTGCCACAGTCAATTTCCCATGGTGACCCACATTAAAATAGCGACCTCAACAATGTTCATTAACAAGCCGTTTAAAATCAGCCATATAAATGGTGGGCTGTTTTTTGGGAGGATCCATTTGGTTTATGGCATGCTATTTGCTGGTAAAGCCTAGCGTGATGTAAAAAAGGTGAGCGGACTGCTCTACTTTTGAAAAGGAGAAACCTGTGGATTTCAAACAGCGCACCTTGAAGGAAGATGTTGGTTGTACCGGATTGGGCCTTCATTCAGGTGAAAAGATAAAAATTAATATCAAGCCCGCCCCGTGCGGTACGGGAATACGGTTTGTGAGAACCGATTTGTCTGGATCTTCGGTAATCGATGCCCGTTTTGACAACGTATCTGATACGACCCTGGCCACAAGTATCGGTTCCAATGGATGTCGCGTATCGACCATTGAACATCTGATGGCCGCATTTTACGGTTTGGGTATTGATAACGCTCAAGTGGAACTGGATGGACCTGAAGTCCCCATCATGGACGGCAGTTCAGCCCCCTTTGTTTATCTCCTCAAGAGCGCAGGCATAGAAGAGCAGCAAGAGCCAAAACGATTTATCGTGGTCAAAAAGTCCTTTAAGCTGGACGATGGTCAGCGATCTATTTGTGTGTATCCCTCAAAGGAACTCAAGATCAGTT
Source organism: uncultured Desulfobacteraceae bacterium (assembly GCA_964588535.1). GTDB lineage: Bacteria > Desulfobacterota > DSM-4660 > Desulfatiglandales > Desulfatiglandaceae > NaphS2. The sequence continues at coordinate 10,146 of CAZPQA010000007.1, read as the reverse complement.
ATATGATCGATTTTCAGCACCCGATGCTTCGGAATCAGGAGTACGAATTATGTTTTTCCGGGGGTGATTTTATTCGGGAAATCAGCCGGGCCAGAACCTTTGGGTTTTTAAAGGACGTTCAAACCCTGAAAGAAAACGGGTTTGCCCGAGGGGGCTCCCTTGACAATGCCGTTGTTATTGATGATTTCAGAATTCTGAACGAGGATGGTCTCAGATACAAAGATGAGTTTGTCAGACACAAGATCCTTGATTTTATCGGGGATCTCTCTCTTTCCCAGTCACCCGTCATCGGCCATTTTATTGTGAAGAAATCGGGTCACTTCCTGAACCAGAAGATGTTAACGAAACTGATGGCATCCAAAAAGCACTGGAAAGTGTTGACCTTTGGCACTTCTGAGGAATGCACCCGAAACAGCCTCAGTATTCCGGCTTTCGGTTTGCCGGAACTTGCCCCCGTATGATTCCCTAAAGAAAACAAACCATTCCAATTCAGCCGCCTCTTTTCCGTCATAAGTCAAGAGGCGGTTTTTTTGTGTCATTTAAAAGACGTCCATCGCGACCTCATATTCCATCTCCAAGTGCCAAAATAAGAATTGCGGGGGATATGCCTTGCATTTTCCCGTATGCTACCTTATCATCATCCATTAAAATTTTATAAAGGTTAGGTTTATTCAAACGCTTTACCTGTGATTGTTTGCCATATTTTTTTCAGTATGGAACCCTGGAGATGAAGATTATTTCAACTTTTAGCAAAGGCCTCAGATTGTCTGTTCTGGCAATGCTTTTTCTGGCCTGCACCGGACCGTTATTGGCATCGCCTGCGATGGCGGAAGATGCCAGGGTAACGGATATTGTGGTCACCAACACCCGTGATCATCTACTGCTCTATTTTACCGTAACGGATTGTTTCCCTGAGGATATGAAAAAAGCCATCGATAACGGTGTGAATACCATTTTCACCTTTTTTGTTAATCTAAATGAAGTTCGGAATTGGTGGTGGGACAAAAAAATTGCGGATCTAAAGGTCAGTCATGAGATAAAATACGACAGCCTGAAAAAAGTTTATGAAGTAAGGTTGTCCTCGCAGGATGAAAAGGTTGTTCTTGCCAAAGACTTTGACCAGGCCAAGCGGTTGATGGCCGAAATCGTGGGGCTGAAAGTAACTGAACTTCGGAATCTGCATCGAGGAAATCGATATCAGATCAATATGATGGCAGAGCTCGATACCATCAAGCTGCCCTTCTATTTTCATTATGTCTTTTTTTTCCTTTCTTTGTGGGATTTTGAGACAGATTGGTATTCGGTGGATTTCAGATACTGAGGTTCTGAGGATATCAGTCTTGCCTGCACATATGAAGCACCATGGATTTTGTCCGGTAAACCGCCCTCACTTATTAGAGGTCGTTTTTCGCCAGAAATTTCTATCCCCTGTTGTGTGCCATGAAAGATTACCTCGAAGCTGAATTAAGTGATCTCAAAAGACGCCGCAGAGAACGTTACGTAATCGCTTTTCTGTGTTTGGTGATCTCGTTTTTGATCTATTTCACCATGCGTGTATTTCATCTTGGACAGGCTCTGCCTTTTTCCAGCAGCATCATCGCTTTTGCGCTCATCAACATCAATGTGATTTTGCTTCTTCTGTTGCTTTTTCTCACGGTTAGGAACCTGGTCAAGCTGTTGTTTGAGCGCAAAAAAGGCATCATGGGGGCCAGACTCAGGACGAAATTGGTGCTGGCCTTTGTGACCCTTTCCCTCTTGCCCACGACGATTCTTTTTTTTGTTTCGGCACAGTTTATCTCTTCATCCATAGACTATTGGTTTAACCTGCAGATTGAAAGGTCCCTCAAATCGTCACTGGAGGTGGGGCAGGACTACTACAACGGCATTACCGATGAAATGCTTTCTTTCGGCAACGTGTTAAGCCGGGTCATCACATATGAAGGCTTCCTAATTCCCAGCAAAAAAGAGGACCTTGAAAGATTCACCGATGAAAAAAGAAAGGAATCCGGGCTTGCATCCTTGAAGGTCTTTTCCAAAGAGCGGGGAATGTTGTCGGTTTCAAAGGATCACCGCATTGATCTTACCTCCTTCAAGGATCCTGCGAGGGGTGTTCTGGATCATACGATTCTGGAAGGGACTGATGGGCAATATATACAATCGTCGCCGCATGGCGATCTTGTGGGGGGGGTTGTGCCGATTTTCTCTCGAACCGCTTCCAAGGCCGTGGTGGGCCTGCTGGTGCTGACACGTTTTGTCCCGGGATCTTTTGTGAATCGGCTGCATGCTATTTCAAAAGGCCTTCAGGAATACCGGCAACTCAAGATGCTCAAGACCCCCATTAAGGCCAGTCACATGATTACCCTTTCCATTGTAACCCTGTTGATCATCTTCACGTCCGTGTGGTTTGGGTTTTATATTTCCAAGGAAGTCACCGTTCCCATAAACGAACTGGCTGAGGCGACCAATCGCATCGCCTCAGGGGATTACGACTTTTTTATTGACCTGGAAACGAAAGATGAGATGGGTCTGCTGGTGAATTCATTTAATCGCATGACCAGGGATTTGAGAACCGGTAAAAACAGTTTGGAGTCAGCCAATCAGGAGTTGGTGGGTAGCAATCTGGAATTGGAACAACGCCGGTTGTATATGGAGATTGTCCTGGAAAATGTGGCGGCCGGGGTGGTGTCAGCAGATGCCAGAGGTCGGATTTTGACCATTAACAAATCCGCGGAAAGGATGCTCAACATAAAGGCGAAAAAGATCATTGGGAAGAACTACAAGGAGATCCTGTCCCGTGAAAACAAAAAAATTATTGAAGACTTTATTCGAAATGAGGGGCTTCTTCGAAAAGGGTTTATGAATAAACAGATTCGGATGTCAGCCGGAAATCGGCAGTTGACCCTGCTGGTGAGCCTGAACGTCCTTCAGGATGATCGGGGAGGGTATCTGGGGCTTGTGGCTGTTTTGGAGGATTTAACCGAGATCGAAAAAGCCCAACGGATGGCCGCGTGGCGAGAGGTGGCGAGGCGTATCGCCCATGAAGTCAAAAACCCGTTGACGCCCATTCAGCTTTCAGCGCAACGACTTAAGAAACGCTTCGGTGAGAAGTTGGGTGATGAAGATTCAAAAGTATTTCTCGAATGTACGGGGATGATTATTACCCAGGTGGATGAACTAAAGCGTCTTGTCAATGAATTTTCCAATTTTGCCCGCATGCCTGCAGCAAACCCGGCGCCTTCGAATATCAGTGAAATTATCGAAGAATCTTTAACGCTTTACAGGGAAGCCCACAAGGACATTTCCTTTATGTTCAACCGTTCCGAAAAGGTGCCCATCTTCAACCTGGACCGGGAGCAGATAAGGCGTGTTATGATCAACCTGCTGGACAATGCCATTCAAGCCATGGAAGGCAAGGGCGAGGTGGTGATTGATCTGGGTTATGACAATGTCTTGAAAATGGCTCAAATTGAGGTGGCAGATAACGGTCGGGGCATTGATTCCCAGAACAAGGCAAGGTTGTTTGAGCCTTATTTTTCCACCAAAAAACATGGAACTGGTCTGGGGCTTGCCATCGTCAGCACGATTATTACGGATCATGACGGGTTTATCAGGGTGAAGGACAATCACCCGAAGGGAACGAAATTCGTAATCGAACTGCCAACGCGGACATAAAGACAAGGGGATATTCTACATTGCTATGATGATTTTATACCATTTTATGTGGACATTTCCGCTGTTTTTTTTGGTCATGGCCGCTTCTTTTTCGGGAAACAAACGCTTAAGGGAGCGGCTTGCCTTGGACCTGCCGAAAGGGTTGCCCAAAAAAGGCAACCTTTGGGTTCACGCCCTTTCGGTGGGGGAAGTGCTTTCGGCCGTTCCCCTGGTGGCGCGACTGAAAGTGGCGTTTCCCGAAAAAGACATTGTGCTTTCCGTGACCACCAGAAGCGGTATGGCGTTGGCAACGGAAAAATTTTCAGGCCAGGTCGCATGCATCATGACACTGCCGTTGGATGCCTGGTGGTGCACAAGGCGCGTTATCAACTGCGTGAAGCCGTCCGTTTTCATTCTGGTTGAAACGGATTTGTGGCCCGGATTGCTCGGTTTCTTGAAACAGAAAGGTGTCAGGAGTCTTCTGGTGAACGGCCGGATTTCTCCCCGGACCCTGAAATCCTACAAAAAGGCGCCGGCAGTGGTGAAGCGGTTGTTTGCCCCTTTAGCGTACTGCCTCATGCAAACGGATCTGGACCGGGACAGGTTGCTGCAGTTGGGGATGGACCGTGAAAAAGTGATCACCACGGGCAATATCAAATTTGATCGCGAAATGTTCACCATGGCCGCTCATGAAAATGGGAAATGGTTGGAAACACTCGGGTTGCAACCGGAGATGCGACTCTGGGTGGCCGGTAGCACGCACGAAGGTGAAGAGGCTGTGTTGTTGCGGGTGTTTCAGGATTTGAAACGAAAATTTCCCTTGTTGCGCTTGATTATCGCACCGCGAGATGTGGGCAGATCCCACGAGATTTCGAGCATGATCAGCAATCGAGGCATGGCGGTCGCTTTGAGAACAACGGTTTCAAAAAAAAACCATCCCTATGACGTACTGGTCCTGGATACGGTGGGTGAGTTAGGATATGTCTACGGCGTGAGCAGTACAGCGTTTGTGGGTGGGAGTCTTGTTCCCATCGGCGGGCATAACCTGTTGGAGCCTGCCGATTGCGGGATCCCCGTGCTTTTCGGACCCCATACCCACAATTTTGAATTTATGTCCGAATCGATTCTGAAGGCCGGCGGGGGCTTCCGGGTTCAGGATGGTGCCGAACTTTATGATGCCATGGAACGTCTTCTGTCGGATTCGGCATTGCGCGAACGGATGGGGGGCAGGGCAAAGTCATTTGTGGTTGAAAACCGTGGGGCGCTTAAGCGGGTTATGGGTTATATTGCCCAACATCAGTTCAAAGCTCAAAGCTGAAAGCTCAAAGGGCGTAGATGATAGGGCTTTCAGCTTTCAGCTTTGGAGTGGGCCGATGAGAAGATTTTTGCACAGGACAGACTGGTCATCCATTCACCGGGAGAAATCCCTCAGGTTTTATACACCTGTGTTGACGTTTTTTTCATTGTTATATGGTTTTGTACAAAGGCTTCGGTATGCTGCATATGGTCTGGGGATCTTAAAGAAAAAAAGCTTGCCCGGGTTTGTGGTGAGTGTGGGGAATCTTACTGTCGGCGGTACGGGCAAAACACCGGCGGTTGCTGCGCTGGCGAAATGGGCGTTGTCTGAAAAAATACAGGTATGCATCATTTCAAGGGGATATGGCGGGCGGTACAAAAGTCGTGTGCTGGCGGTATCCGACGGACAGCGGATCCTGGCGGATTCCCGTTTGGCGGGAGACGAACCGGTACTGTTGGCCCGTAAGGTTCCGGGAATTCCCGTGATATTGTCCAGAGAGCGTTATCTGGCGGGAATGTATGCCCATGAAAGGTTCGGATCTGATTTTTATATGATTGATGATGGGTTTCAGCATATGCAGTTGGAGCGGGATTTGAACCTGGTGTTGATGGACGCAGCACACCCCTTCGGGAATGGACATCTCCTTCCCCGGGGACCGCTGAGAGAGCCTCTGGACCAATTGGAACGGGCCGATGCCTTTATCCTGACTCGGGTTAAGAATGATAGCGACGGGCGGTCATTGGCTTTCTTGAAAGAAAACTATCCCCACATCCCTGTATTCTGTGCGGATCACGTGCCGGATAAGGTGATCTTTCCCTGTTTGGATCAGGTTTTTTCTCCCCAAATGTTAAATGAAAAACGGGTGGTGGCTTTTGCCGGAATCGGCAATCCTGGGGTGTTTCGAGAGACTTTGATGGAAATGGGGGCTGAGGTGGTTGATTTTTGTGGGTTTAAAGACCATTATTCCTATAAAAAAGAGGATCTTGCCCGCCTTGTTCGGTTGAAATCGGAAACAGACGCCCAATACATTCTGACCACTGAAAAGGACTGGATGAGAATTGCCTCTATCTGGCCAGAATGTTCGGAAATAGCCTATTTGAGTATTCAATTTTCCTTCCTGCAGGGACAGGAAGGGATTTTCAGGATAATAGAGAATGCGTTTAGAAAAAAATGAAATATTTTTGACTGCTGTATCCCTGATCCTCAACGGTTTGGTGGGGCTCCTGGGGCTTATCCCCATCCGCGCGGGACAATTCCTGGGTCGTATGCTGGGGCGATTCTTAGGGATTGCTGCGGTGGGGCCGATGAAGTCGTCTTTAAACGGCTTGCGAATGGTATTTGGCGATCGAATGTCGGAAAAGCAACTGAGAAGACTGAATCGCCGCGTTGTGATACATTTCGCACAAATGCTGTTTGAAGTGCCGCACGTTCTGAAATTAAACCTCGAAAATCTGCATCGGTACGTTTTCTTTGAAAATGAGAAGGCGTTCACTGATGCTCTGGCCAAGGGAAAAGGATGCTTCATCCTGACGGGTCATTTCGGAAACTGGGAACTCATGAGCGCGGCCGTTACCCTCAAGTTTCAAACCAACGGGATTGCGGTGGCGCGACCTGCGGATTTTGCACCGGTCGAAGAATTGTTGATGCGCCTGCGGACCCGATTCGGTACTGAAATCGTTCCCAAGAAGAAAGCCATGAAAAAACTGCTGATGGGAACCCGGACAAACAAGACCATGGGGATTCTCCAGGATCAAAACGTGGACTGGTATGAAGGGGTCTTTGTTCCATTCATGGGGAAACGGGCCTGTACCAACAAGGGTCTGGCACTGATCGCCATGAAAACGGGCGCGCCGGTAATTCCCGTATTCAGCGCACGGCAACCCGATGGTCGGTACCGCGTGGTGTTTGAAAACGAAGTAGATTTGGTGCGCTCCGAAAGCAAACTGTTCGATACGGAAGAGAATACGGCAGAATTTAACAGGATTATCAACAAATATATTTATTGGCATCCGGATCAATGGTTTTGGTTTCACAAACGCTGGAAAACCAGGCCCAGTTGTCCATTTCCGCGAAAATGATGGCGTTTAGGACAAACAAAATACCGTAACGAGGATGGGCATTGAAGGTTTCGGGCGGAAGAAGAATTGAAAAAAGCGGAATAGCGCGGATATTGATCCGCGCCACCAATTGGGTTGGGGATGCGGTCATGACCCTCCCGGCCCTGGAGGCGGTGAGGGAGAATTTTCCTACCAGTCACATTACTGTCCTGGCAAAACCCTGGGTCGCGCCACTTTTCGAAAACCATCCCGCTGTCGACAAGGTTCTGGTTTTTGACAAGGGCAATGGTGCCAGGGCCGGTTTTGTTGAAATGTTGAGGGTCAGTCGTTTAATTCGAAAAGAGCGGTTCGATCTGGCCATTCTTTTTCAAAACGCATTTGAAGCGGCCCTTCTGGCCTTTGTGGGCCGGGTCAGGAGCCGGGTCGGCTACAAAACCGACGGCAGAGGGTTTATGCTCACCCATGGTGTGCCTCGAACCGAAGAGGTATTGAGAATTCACCAGGTGGGGTATTATTGTGCGATTCTGCGCGCTGTGGGGTGGCCCGTCGTAGATCGGGATCCGGTGCTTCATATGGGTCGTGAGATTCGGGAACAGGCGATCGGAATTTTAAAAACCAAGGGTGTTGATTCACGTGATTTCATTGTGGGTTTGAGTCCCGGTGCTGTGTTTGGAAGCGCAAAACGATGGCCTCCCGACCGATTTGCAGAGATTGGCGACCGGGTGGTTGAAAGATGGGGCGCCAATGTTGTTGTGTTCGGCAGCGGCGGGGAAAGGGCTATTGGAGATCGCGTCTGTGAGGCCATGAAACACGAGGCCTTGAATCTTTGCGGAAAGACGTCATTAAGGGTGGCCATGGGCGCCATGAGCCTGTGCCGTTTTTTTGTGACCAATGACTCGGGACTGATGCATATGGCTTCGGCCCTCGGCCTTCCCACCGTGGCCGTGTTCGGTTCCACGGATCATGTGACCACCGGCCCCAGAGGTCCGAAAACGAGAATTGTCATGCGTGCCGCACCGTGTGCGCCCTGTTTGAAGCAGGAATGCCCGACCGATCACCGGTGTATGCTGGATATCACACCTGAAATGGTCTGGGAAACAATGGAAGCGCTGAGGGGGGATGTTTCTTGAAAAAACCGGCTGTTTTTATGGATCGTGACGGCACTGTCAATGAGCAGATGGGATATATCAATCATTTGAACCGCTTTGTACTGCTGCCGGAGGTTGGGAAAGCGATCCGGTTGCTCAATGAGGCGGGCTATCTCGCCATCATCGTGAGCAACCAGTCCGGAGTTGCGCGCGGGTATTTTCCCATTGACCTGGTTTATCGGGTGCATGAAAAGATGAAAGCCCTAATAAAGAAAGATGGTGCAACCCTTGATGGCATCTATTTCTGCCCCCATTACCCCAATGGAAAGGTTCCCCCATACGGTATGACCTGTGATTGCCGAAAGCCTAGGCCCGGCCTGATCGGAGATGCTTGCAAATCCTTTGATATTGATATGGAGAATTCTTACGTGGTCGGGGACCGGTGCACCGATATTGAAATGGCCCACGAGGCGGGTTTGAAGGGGATCATGGTCAAGACCGGTTATGGCATGGGGGATCTGGAGTACGTTTTTCCGAAGCTCCCATTCCAACCCTTTCATATAGCGGAAGACCTTTTGGATGCGGTGAAATGGATTCTGGGTTGAAACGCAAAGGCGGGCACAAGACCCGCCCCTACGGAGAAACACAACAAAATATCGGATGGGTAGGGGCAGGTCTTGTGCCTGCCCGGGTGGACAAAAACGCGCCCATGGAAATTTTGATCGTCAAATTGAGTGCCATCGGCGATGTTATCCATGCCCTTGCTTTTCTGGATGTGCTCCATCAGAATTTTCCCCGGGCGAAGATCGACTGGTTGGTGGAAGAAGGCG
>CAZPQA010000007.1:0-1123 GCA_964588535.1 uncultured Desulfobacteraceae bacterium | reverse complement strand
GTGCTCCATCAGAATTTTCCCCGGGCGAAGATCGACTGGTTGGTGGAAGAAGGCGCTGCGGGTGTTATTGAAGGGCATCCGGTTATTCGTCGGGTGATTATATCAAGAAGAAAATCCTGGTGGCTAAAGCTGGTTGAAGGCCGGTGTTTTGGTGAGGTTTCCAGGGAGATCTTATCCTTTTTGAAAGACCTGAGACGTCATCGCTACGACTGGGTGATTGATTTACAGGGGTTATTGAAAAGTGGTGCCCTGACAGGGCTTTCAAGGGGCGAGCGAAAGGTGGGCATGTCTGGTGCCAGGGAAGGGGCATGGCTTTTTCTAAAAGAACCATCCGTCAAGGTGAATTATGATCAGCACGCCATTGATCGTTATCTGGAAGTGGCAACACAATTGGGATGTAAGTGGGACCGATGGGACAACCGAATTCCGGTGTCTGAAACTCACCGGCACACTTTGGATCAATTGCTTGCGGGTCGTGGTTTTACGGGCGGGAATCTGGTGGCCATAAACCCCATGGCCAAGTGGAAGACCAAGCTGTGGGAACCGGATCTTTTCGCGGCCCTGGGGGACCGGATCCTGACGGAATTTCCCTGCCAGATTGTGTTTACCGGAAGTCAAGACGATCGACCGATTATCGAAAACATTTCATCGATGATGAAAAACAGGCCTTTGAATTTGGCAGGCAAAACCGGGCTGAAGGAACTGGCTTGTCTATATGGCCGATGCCGTGTTCTGGTTACGACGGATACAGGACCCATGCACATGGCGGCCGCCATGGGATGCTCCGTGGTAGCTCTTTTTGGACCCACATCACCGCTCCGAACTGGTCCGCATGGTCCCGGGCACAGGGTTATGACATCGGGCGCAGCCTGCAGCCCTTGTTTCAAAAAAACGTGTGATCAATGGTCCTGCATGCGGGATATCACTGTGGAGAGCGTCTTTGAGGTTGTGAAAGAGGTATTTTTACAGGAGAAAACTTCAAAATCTTGAAAAATGACGATGAGTAAAGGAGGCTGACATGGCCATAAGCAAGGAACTGCTGGATATTCTGGCATGCCCCAAGTGCAAGGGGGATATCTACTTGACGGAATCGAAAGACGGGCTCATCTGCGATCAATGCAAA
>CAZPQA010000006.1:0-67427 GCA_964588535.1 uncultured Desulfobacteraceae bacterium | reverse complement strand
CGCAGATCTGCCTGGATGGGAAGTCCAACTGGCTCAATGGACTGCAGATGCTGGTACTCTATACCATTATCGCCGTGCTGTTCTTTTTCGCGCCGGAGATGGGAGGGGTGAAATAATCGACAAAGGGAGATTTACATGAAAAAGCACCCCGAAATTTCCAGAAACCTTCCCTTCATGTGCCTGCTGTCTTTTTCAGTGGGCATTATTGCGGGGCTGGGCGCCTGGGCTTTTCGAATGCTCATCGGACTGGTTCACAACATCCTGTTCCTGGGAAAATTTCAATTTTTTTATGATGCCAATGTTCACACGCCCGGAAATCCATGGGGAGTCGGGGTTATTCTGGTGCCTGTTATCGGGGCACTGCTCGTTGCATGGCTGGTGAAAACCTTCGCACCGGAAGCCAAAGGCCACGGGGTCCCTGAAGTGATGGACGCTATCTATTACAACGATTCTAAGATCCGCCCCGTGGTGGGTCTCATCAAGGCGGTGGCATCCGCTATCTGTATCGGCAGCGGTGGATCGGTGGGCCGTGAAGGACCTATCATCCAGATCGGCGCCTCATTCGGATCAACCCTGGGTCAGATCCTCAGGCTTCCCCCACGGCAGATTGTAACATTGATTGCCGCGGGCGCCGGCGGGGGCATTGCCGCAACATTCAATGCACCGCTGGGCGGGCTGATATTCGCAATAGAACTCTTACTGGTCAGCGTCAATGCCAGAAACATCTTGCCGGTGACCATTGCCACCGTAACCGCCAACTATATCGGCCGAGCCCTTTTAGGGGTCGACCCCTCTTTCTATTTCCCCGCGCTCACGCCTCTGGACCTTCACCTGAGTTCCATGTGGAGCCTCCTTCTTTTCGTACCCTTCGGGATTATCATGGGGCTGGTTTCGACCCTTTTCGTTCGCGGCATTTACTGGGCTGAAGACCGCTTTGATGCCATGCCGGGGAACACCTACACCCGACATCTATCGGCCATGTTCGTGGTAGGCGTGATGATCTGGCTCTTTATGCGCTATACAGGGTATTACTACATTCAAGGTGTCGGTTATGCCACCATTATGGACATTTTAAAAACCGTCCTCCTGGATCCCCGGCTCTTAATTGTACTGTTCTGCTGCAAATTTATGGCCACCTGTTTGACATTGGGTTCAGGCGGTTCAGGCGGCGTTTTTTCCCCCTCCCTTTTCATGGGCGCCACCATGGGGGCACTGGTGGGCAATTTAAGCGCATACCTTTTCCCGGGCATTGGAGTTGATCCCGTGAATTTTGCCATCGCCGGAATGGCGGCAGGCGTAGGTTCCTCCACCGGTGCGGTCATCACTGGAGCCGTCATGATCCTGGAGATGACCCAGGACGCAAACGTGGTCATGCCGATCATGATTGCCTCTGCCTTCGCCTATGGGATACGCAAATGGCTGTCGCCCGGCAGCATTTACACGTTGAAACTTCTCCGGCGCGGACACATTGTCCCGGAAGGGTTGCAGGCGGCCATGAGCGAATCCATGACGGTGCAGGACATCATGGTAAAAACATACACAACCGTTGACGCAGAAGCAGCCCTCAAACCCTCCGAAACACCCGTGCTGGTCACATCAGGCAATACCATCGTTGGCGTCGTCCCGCCGCATATTGGTGGAAGCAGGGCGCGGTTGATTGTTAACGAGCAGTATATCATGACGCCGGGGAAGAACCCCGTAAACGATCTTCTGAGAGAAATGCATACTACCCGAGCAAAATTCGCACTGGTGACAGGAACTCCGGGGAGTCCAATGCCTCATGAAATAATTGGCATCGTCACAGAACGTGAAGTTGCCGCCCGCACAATGCGAGCAGCGGAATTGAAATGAAACGGTGCGAATCCCAAAACCTCCCACTTCGATTCAAGGAAAAATGCATGATGCCATTTTTTCCTTGACAATTGAAGATGTATTTGGTTGGGTGCAGTATCATACTGAATTATCTGTTTTTTTTCAGGGAGGTAAAATGCCAGGCGAAGATCCGGACAAACCCGCTCATAGCGAAAAAATCATTCAAGTTGATGTTGAAGTAATACAGCAAAAAGCAGTCCCGGTGCTAGAGGGTATGGAACTTATGCAGCGCCCTCTTTCCTGCCAGGTAAAGCATTCCATTCGAGGCCGGCTTCGCATTACCCTTCCCCTCCTGAAATTCAAAAAAGACCGCATTAACTGCCTTCAGCGCCATCTATCGTCCACCAACTGGATTGAGAAGGTTGACAGCAGCTACCGCTGCGGAAGCCTCACAATCCACTATGAATTTCCAAAGATCAGGAAGTCTGAAATCCTGGAACAGATTGAAGGACTGACCCTGAGTGAGCTGGACCAGATGACGGCAGACCTGCCGGCGGTCCAGAAGGAAGAGCATGAACTCTCCCTGGCTTACCTCAAAGGTGCCGCCGGTGCGGTGGGATTGAGCCTCTTTCTTTCAGGCGTTCCGGGACTTGCCCTCGCAATCGTTTATCCGGCACTCATCTTTATCTGTCTGCCCATCTACAAACGGGCTTACCGATGCCTGCGGCATGAACGACGGCTGAATGTTGATTTTCTAGACGCCTGCGCACTGACAGTGGGCATGTTGACGGGGGACGTCATCAACGCATCGCTCATGGTGATGTTGATTCACCTGGGCGACTATATCCGGGACCTGACCGCTGCCAGTTCTCAGCGGACCATTCGAAAGCTGCTTGATTTCCAGAATAACTATGCCTGGGTTCTGAGAGACGGGGTCGAAGTCCAGATCCAGGTCAAAGATGTTGTGGAAGGTGACGTGGTGGCACTCAACACGGGCGACCTGATTCCCGTGGACGGTGAAGTCATCGAAGGAGAATTGATCGTTGATCAACAGGTTTTAACCGGCGAATCGCTTCCCGCGCACAAAGAAGTGGGCGACAAAACATTTGCCTCCACCATCATTAAAGATGGGAATGCTTACATCAAGGCGACCCGTGTGGGCGATCGTACCAAAGTGGCCCAGGTGGTCCGCCTGGTGGAGGAAGCCCCCCTGTATGAAACCAAGATCCAGAACCATGCCGAAAAGTTCGCCGATCGCCTGGTGGCCCCGTCCTTGATCGCCACCACCGTGATCTTCGCCGGAACCATGAACCTGGCCCAGCTGGCGGCCATGCTGACCGTGGATTTCGGTACGGGCGTCCGTGTGGCGGCGCCGACGGCGGTCCTCTCCTCCATGATTACCTCCGCGTCAAACGGCATATTGATTAAAGGCGGAAGCTATCTGGAGAAACTGTGTCATACGGACACCATTATATTTGATAAAACCGGTACCCTGACCACCGGGGTCATCCACGTGGAGGACCTGGTATCGTTTAATGGATATGGAAATCCCGAACTCTTATCTTTCGCTGCAACCGCTGAAATGCAGATGACCCATCCCATTGCCGAAGCCGTGGTCCGGCACGCTATAAACCGGAACATTCCCCTGAAGAATCGAACGGGCGTCAAGTACGTCGTGGGTCGGGGTGTACAGGCAGATATCGAAGGCAAACAGACCCTGGTGGGAAGCCTTAGGCTCATGCGGGAAAGCGGCGTGGAAATCGGTTCCTCGGTACTTGAGAGAAAAGATAACCTCGTTGCTGCGGGAAAAGCCTGTTTATATGTTGCCATCGATGACAAATTCTGTGGTCTTATTTCCTTCAGGGACCAGGTCCGAAAAGAATCCAAACAGGTAATCGACGAACTGCACCGTGTGGGTGTCAAACAGGTGATCATGCTGACCGGAGATGTGGAGCAGGTGGCCAAACCGGTCTGTGACGCCCTTGGTATTGACAAATGCTACGCCGAAATGCTACCAGAAGAGAAGGCAGAGGTGGTCAAGGACCTCAAGGAAAAAGGCCACACGGTCGCCTTTGTGGGTGACGGCATCAACGATTCTGTGGCCCTGTCTTACGCCGACATCGGTATTTCCGTCAAAGGCGGTGCCGATATCGCCAAGGAAACGGCAGGGGTTATTCTTTTAAACGAAAACCTGCTCAACATCCCCAAGGCCTTTGAGATCAGCAAGCAAACCATCGGACTGATCAAAGAAAGTTATTGGATTGTGGGTGGTTTCAATGTACTTGCCTATACCATGGCAGCTCTGGGATTGGCTTCACCGGTGCTCACCACACTGATCAGCAACGGCTCAGCTGTGGTGGCATGTCTCAATGGCATGAAACCGATGATTCGGATGAAGCTGGGCGCCGGCAAAAAAGAACAACCGGATGGCGTATTAAAACAGCAGATTGGGAAACTGAGGCTGTCCAGTGGCAAAAAGGATGATTCACCACAGGGTGTCGAAAGGATTCCGTATCAGCAGGATGAGGACACTGATCGCGCTGAAATTTTAGTCCACTGATGGACTGATATAATGTGGGGGAGGAGAGATCAATATGGGTGCATTTTTCTGGGGCATAGTGGGTGGCGCAATCGTACTTCTGGCCAATAAACGTGTAGGTCTTCAGACGGCAGCCGCATCGGCCGGTAAAGCCGGCGAGGGGGTTATTTCAAAATTTCGATTTTGTACCGTCGAGGTTATTGAAAACCTGAGAGACCTGGCAGCGGAAAGTAAATTGGAATTGGAGGCTGAGAAGGCCGCTCTGGATGAGGTCAGGTTGCACAATAAAACAAAGCTGTAAAACGTCATAATAACGTAAAAAAAGGAGGTAAATCATGGAAGAAATTGCATTGGGTATTGTGGGTGGCATCGTTGTGGTAGCGGTGGTGACAAAAACGAAGATTCTGCGGGGAGCAGCCAAGAAGGTCATCAAAACCGGCTATGCCGTGTCCGGCGCATTAACCGCGGGCGGTGCTTCCGCCTTGGACTCTGCCAAAGACCTGGTGGCTGAAAGCAAAGCTGAATTTGACGCCGCCCAGGCTGCCAAGGCTTAAGCCGCCGGCTGATCAGAACGGTTAAGTTAATAAGTTTTAGAATAACGAATCGTGACCATCCGGAAACGGTTGCTTTCAAGACGCATCGTGTCGGGAACGTAGCGGGGTGTTCTTAAAGGATGGTTTCGGATGCGTTCTCGCCGGCTTGCTTCGTTAATGAAACAAGCTTGATGGTAAAGCACGCTGAAACGTTGCGCTCTGTTTCCGGTTGCCTCTTTTCAAGCTGAATCTGTTATGCGTGCCCAAAAGCTGATAATCAAGAAAAATGGGGGAAAAATGGAAATAGCACATCAGCTTCCCGGTAGGGTGCGGGTCAGAATACCCGGGCTCGCGTCAGAAGGCTACTGCAGAGAACTGGTTGAGAAACTGTCAAATGATGACCGAATTTCAGAACAGCGTATCAGCGCGGCCAGCAACAGCCTGATTGTATCTTATGACCCATTGCGCATACAAACTGAAGATATTCTGTCCCTGTTGTCGGAGAAAAAACCTTCAAAGCCCAAGAAAGCGCGAAAAAGCCGTAAATCAAAGGCTGGAAAAGCCAAGGCTGCCAAAAAGGTTTCGCCCTCCAAAAAGGGCAGAAAAGCCAAGGTCAAAGCAAAAAAGACCGCCGCCGCAGCGTATTTCAAGCCTGCCGTTTCTTCCGACGTTCAGGAAAGGATCCGAATGATCATCAGTGATGAAGATCCCCAAAAACCCTGCAGCGATGGAAAAATTTCAGAACTGTTGAAATCAGAAAAAATTGACATCGCTCGCAGGACCGTGGCCAAGTATCGGGAGATGATGAGCATACCGTCTTCCAATAAACGTCGGAAAAAGGATGCATCCTGAAAAAGATACCTATAAGATTTTGTCCGGAATGATCCAGGCAGTCTTTCGGTGCCAAATTGGGAAATTAAGGAGATAAAACTAAATGGGACTAATTCTTTCAGGGATTATCGGAGGGGTGATTGTTCTTCTGTTCATAAAATTCGCCCCGAAAAAATCAATCCTGAAACTTTTGCTGAAAATGTTTCTTGTGGTAAGGGATTATCTTTTGTCCGTAGTTGGGGAGGGCTTCGAAAAGTTCAAAGACCTCTTTGCGGAGAGCAAGGCCGAATACGAAAAGGAAAAGGAAGCAGAAAAAGAAGTTCATATGGATTAAGGCGGCAAGCCGCCGTTTTAAGTTTAAAGTTTAAAGTTTTAAGTTTTAGGTTTTTCAGTCAATGAACTTCTTGTTTTTTGTGACAGAAAGCCAGGTGATAAGGTACTAAAACAAATATGAAAAGCATGAAAGTCAAGCTGAAAGTCATTCATTTCATTTCAGGCAGAGCAAGAATAAAGGTTGATTCCGGATTTGATCCGAAAGTTTTTTTCTTTGTACTTGAAGCTGGATTGCGTGAGATCCGGGAAATCAAGAAGGCCAGTCTGAATCCTCATTCTCAATCGATCACCGTCTTTTTCAAACAAGATATTGATGTAGAGATTATTCTGAAGGAAATGAGCCGCGTCCTCACGAACATCACCAATGATCCTGAGTTTTCAGATCGAATGGAAGATATCAAAGAAGCTCTCTGTTATGGTGATAAGGCCAGAATGGATGTGGTGGTGCGTGATAAGATCCTTACGGTTTCACAGAATCTGGACCAGGCAGTAAAGAACATGTCAGGGAACACGGTTGACATGCGGACCGCCGTGCCGGTAACTTCCGTCGCCACAGGCATCGCCGCCCTGGTTCTGGCTCCCGCCTGGGCAACACCCGCCTGGCTGGTTCTGCTGACTTTTGGCGTTACCTCATTTCATCTGCTGAAGCATGATCATAGAGAAACGGATGCCACGGTTTGCCCATTACTTTCGGAAGCAACCGGTGCTGAACAGATGAAGCTGCCTGAAAAGGCGCCGTCCAGTTTACCTGAAGCACTCTGATAGAACGCCTGACTGGGTTATGGCCACAATAAAGGAATATTTCCAGGTTGCTCAGCGAGAAAAAGCCACCGATATCTATTTCAGCGTCGGCTCTCCCCCTTTCCTGAAGATAAACGGCGCCTTGAAACCCCTTCAGAAGCAGAAGAACTTAAACAAATCGAAAATCGCCGGACTTGCGCGTGAGGTCCTTTCGCCTGAAAAATGGTCCGAGTTTGAATCCCGCGGGGAGCTGATTGATGCCCGCACGATCCGAGGCATGGGGCGCCTTCGGATTGTCCTTGCCAATGAACGTAAGGGGCCTTGCATGGTTTGCCGCTTAATCCCCCTGAACATTCCCGAATTTGACAGCCTCGGATTGCCACCCGTTCTCAAGCGCATGGTTTCAGCCGGCGGCGGTCTCATACTGGTCATCGGCCGTGCCGGTTCGGGAAAAACCACAACATTGGCCTCACTCATCAACCACATCAATCACTATTTTCAGAAATCCATTATCACCATTGAACAACCGGTTGAGTTTATCCATACCAACAGGCAATCGTTTATTGAACAAATCCCATTTTCTTCTCCCGGTATCCCATGGGAAAAATGCCTGAGCAACACCTTTATGCAAACAGCGGAGGTGCTTGTCATGGACGGTATGCAGCCCGAAGAAATCATCCCCACTGCCACTTCCGCAGCGGCTGAAGGGCTTCTGGTGCTGGTTTCTGTGGCCTCAAACGGCGGGGTGGCGGAAGTATTGAAAGGCATTATAGATGCCTTCCCCGCCGCTGTGCGAAAAAACCAAAGACGCCTTCTGGCCGGCGTATTGCGCGGTGCCACCTGGCAGCATCTTTTCCCTTTGAAGGATTCCCGGGAATTGACACCGGCTGTGGAAATCCTCATCAACGATCCGGTCATAACCCGCCTTCTCAGCCGGGATGGAGAACTCCACCTTGTTCGTCCGACCATGGCGGCAGGGCGTTTCAACGGCATGCAGACCATGTATCAGGCGCTTAATTCTTTAAGAAAAAAATCCCTCGTGGGAGAAGATATCATTGACGATTTTCAAACCGCCATGTTAACCCATTACGTATATTCGGCTAAAGCCGCATTCTGACGGTTCGTGGGGCGAAAAGGAGGCTTTATGAGCAATTCACAACATCAGCCGCTGGGTAAATCCGGATCAAAAATTGATGCCCTGTTTGTCCTTGCCAGACAAGAGAAGGCTTCGGACCTTTACCTGGCCGCCGGCAACCATCCGGTCTTAAAGGTTCACGGGAAATTGAAAAAACTGACGGAATATCCCATCATAAAAGCAAAAAGGATTGAGGATCTTTTCTATTCCGTCCTGACTCCGAAGCAGCAGCAGGATTTTGAAAACCGGATGGAAATTGAGTTGACGTATGAAACCAAAGGGGCGGGCAATATCCAGATTATAATGGTTCTAACGGATGAGGGTATCGGTGCCGCCTGCCGGTTAATACCCACCCGTATCCCTTCCTTCAAGGATATGGGACCGGTTGATCCTCTTGAGAAAATCGCCGCTCTTGACAGGGGATTGGTCCTGATTACCGGCAAGGCCAATTCCGGAAAAGCCATAACCATTGCATCCATAATCGACCATATCAATACCCATTTACAAAAAGGGATCGTTACCATTGAAGACCCGATTCGTTTCGCTTACAAGTCCAAATCTTCGCTGATTTTTCAGCGTGAAATCGGCCTGCACGCAAAAGACTATGCCGGCGGCATCCGAACGGCCATGCGGAGCGATATGGACGTCATTTTATTTACCGAAATTGATGGGCCGGAAACCCTCACCATGGCCATGAACGCCGCTGAAAGCCATCTGGTGCTGACCAGCAGTATCAGCTTCGGGGGTTCGGAATGGGCCATTCGGAAGCTTTTTGACTTCTTTCCCGAAGACCGGCAGGCGTATGTGCGGACCCATTTGTCCAGGGTCCTCAAGGCACTGATCTGGCAGCACCTGGTTCCCGTGGAGGATCATACGGGCACCGAAACCGCCATGGAAATCATGTTCACCAACGAGAAGATTGCTGAAATGATTCAGAATAATCAGTTGCACAAGGTGCGTGGCGAAATCCAGAAGGGCGCTGGCGGAATGCAGACAATGGACAGCAGTTTATCGAAAATTGAACATGTCGCCATCGATATCTGGAAGCTGATGGCGGCCGATGTCGGGACAACCCTGCTACTTGCCCTATAAAATGAGGCCTCTTAATGGAAAAAAATCGACCGTATCACATCAAACATTCTCTTCCCGGGCGACTCCGTGTGGCATTTCCCGCACTGGCAGGCCGGAAAGAACCGATCAGCCTTATCACCACGCGTTTGTCTGATGAAAAGGGTATCACCCATGTGCGCGCCAGTCATTTTTGTGGCAGCATCACCCTTTGTTATGACCCGGAAATTGTTAAAAAGGAGTTTTTGCTGGATACGCTGCAACAAATCACCCGTGAGGAAGTATTTCCATCGGACATCCCCCTTCCCACGGTAAAAGAAACAACCGCTATTCAGCATCCCCCTTCCCTGAATGACAGAAAAAAGAAAAACATTCGCAGGCTCTGGAATCTGGCGGGGGGTATATCCGTGGGCGTCGGCATAGCGGGTGTTTTTCTACCGCTGCTGCCCACGGTTCCTCTGTTCCTGCTGGCCGGTTTCTGTTACTGGAGAGGATCCCCCAGGTTTTATAACCGGCTCGTCAGTTTCGGGCCTCTGGGCCGATTGATCGATAACTTTCAAAAGGGCAAGGGGCTTCCGCTCAAAACAAAACGCCGGGCCATTGTATTCATGTGGCTTTCCATAACAGGCTCCATGATTTTCTTCCTGACCGGCACAACCCTGAGATTGGTTTTATTCCTGGTTGGCATCGTTGTGACCCTCTATATCCTGCGGATCAAAACAGCCGATCCGCTTATTGCAGCCCCTGAACGTCGGGAAATCCCTGCGAAGATCAATTAAAGGTGATCTCCGTGGTTTCAAAAACCTTTACCGCAGTTGCCAATCCCAGCATAAGGCTCATACTGGCTGTTGTCATCGGTTTGCTCGCCTACCTGTTTCTCCCACATGGAACAAAATCTGAAATCCGATTGCTTCTGGCCTGGGACCTGGGGGTGCTTTTTCTACTTGCTGTTATCCTCATCATGATGAAGAAAGCCGATGCCAAACAGACGATGCGTCGTGCTCAAATACAAGAACCGAGCAATATGGCAACCCTGACATTGACGGTACTCATTTCCGGAGCATCCATGGTGGCTGTCGCTTTCATGTTGAATGACGGTGCGAAATGGAAAGTGGATCCCGCAAATTTTCACCTGGGACTCTGCGCTGTAGCCATTTTCTCTGCCTGGTTTTTACTGCATACGTTTTTTGCGATCCATTACGCCCGGCTCTATTATGATGAGATGGATGACGGGTCAACGGGGAATTATAAGAAAGGTTTAGAATTTCCGGGTGATAAGCTCGTGGACTACTGGGATTTCATGTACTACTCCTTCACCATTGCCATGTGTTTCCAGACTTCCGACGTAAACGTAACCAGTACCCCCATGCGCAGACTAACACTCGTCCATTCCATTCTTTCCTTTATTTTCGTAGTCCTGGTGATCGGACTGGTGGTCAATGTGGTATCCAATCTTGCATAACATAAAGGATATTTCATGCTGACCGATTCATCCAAAAACCTCTGCCTGTTCAACATCCTGGACGGATTACGCCAGGGGCTCAGCAACTTCTCCGGTCCCAGTCGGGCAGCCGTCATTTATGCGGAAAAACCCGATGACCCGATTTCCGTTTACGACCCCCAGGACCTTCTCAGGGGCCATGAGCCCATGCTCAAGGAAATCTACCTGGACACGCATACATGGCGCGCAGACAGAGAAGCCACAAAAGGCATTAAACACCTGGGCCAGATCTTTCTGGAAAAGAATCTGGAGCTGTCGGGACTTATCTCCCGGGGGGCCAGAACACGCTCCGTTTATTACCAGATGTGGTTCACCGAACATCACCCGGATGTCTGTTCCATCGGCCCTACGGAACGATGGCTTGAACATGCGGCATTCCTCCTTTCCCTGGATTTCACCATTGAAGGGCCCTTTTACTCCGCCACATCCGGTTACCTCCTGCGGGAGTACGCAACGCACGCCGTACGCGACTATATTCTCGATGAAATCTGCATCATGTTCGGCTGGGACATCAAAATCTTTGTGCTGCCCATCCTGGATGTAATCCTGAGCATCTCAAAAACCCGTGAAGAAGGGGCCTGGGCACGGGGAAAACTGGTCTTTATTGCACCCGACGATTTGGCCAAGGTGGACTTCCTTGTGCGCTTTCCACTCCATGAACGACCGAGTCTCAAGAACCACAAACATGTGCGAAAACTGCTTCAGGCCGTGGAATATTCCGACCGCAAACTGGTTTCCTTCGGGAATCATGTGGTGGGCATCGCGGCGGGCGAAATGCCGAAACGAAGATCCACTGCGGATTTTCGAGGAGATTTCGGTTTCCTTAGACTTTCGGGCCTTCCCATTTGCAGTTTTTCAGATGGAAACCTCTATTCATCCACCCGAAAACCCAACCTGGTAAATCTTGAAGAGGCCCTCCTTGAATTCCCCATGGATACATCCGATCGACACACCCTATTCAAAATCATCACAGCCATCGTCCACGATGCGGGCAAAGAAAAACATGGCTGCACCCTGGTTATTGATCTCACCCCCGATCCGGTGACCCTATCGGGTCAGCAACTGGAACAACCCATTGATCTTCAAAAAAACCGATTACTGAACCTGGCCAAATCCCTGGCAAAAGTGGATGGGGCGCTTCATCTGCGAGGAAACCTTCACCTCCATGGATTTGCCTGTTTACTTCATGGCAGCACTGTTCCAGGGGAAGACCGAGCACGGGGGGCCCGTTTCAACTCAGCCCTTCGTTTCAGCGCCGAGCACCGACAGGTCATCGTGGTGGTGGTTTCATCGGACAGACCGGTTTCAGTGATTCAGGAGGGTGTAGAACTCACAGCCCAATGTGAATGGGCGCCCTTTTCAAAAATGCTCCAACCTCCGCCGTCCCTGGCGGAATGGATCGGATCATGAATTTGAATTACCGCTGTTGAAAACAAGGATATCAAAAATGAAACCCGCTATTTTTGTAACTCGAAAACTGCCGTCTGCCGCCATGGCGCTTCTGGAAGAGAACTTTCAGATGGAATGCAACCCCCATAACCGTGTTCTTTCTCGCGAAGAACTCCTGGATGCAGTGCGCGGAAAAGAGGGAATCCTGTCCCTGTTGACCGATACCATGAATGGTGAAGTCATGGACAGTGCGGGCAAAAGCCTGAAAATGATTGCCAACTATGCCGTGGGGTTCAACAATATCGATGTGAAGGCCGCCACAAAAAGAAAGATTGCCGTCAGCAATACCCCTGGCGTTCTGACCGATACCACCGCGGATCTTGCCATGGCCCTGATCCTGGCCGTGGCACGGCGCATCGTGGAAAGTGATGTTTATACCCGGGCCGGAAAATATATGGGCTGGGATCCGCTCCTTTTTATGGGTTCCGACGTACACCACAAAACCCTTGGAATCTTAGGTTTTGGCAGGGTCGGACAGGCCCTGGCAAAACGGGCGGCTGGGTTTGACATGCAGATTCTTTACCATAACAGGCACCGGATCGATCCTGAAATAGAAGAGAATCTCGGCGCCACCTATGTGGACCAGGACGCCCTGCTGAAGACCTCTGATTTTCTTTCCATTCATGTGCCTTCAAATCCTGAAACGGTGGGTCTGATCGATTCAAAAACCCTGTCCCTCATAAAACCTTCTGCATTTGTCATCAACACCGCAAGGGGTGAGATCATCCGTGAGGCGGAACTGGTGAAGGCCCTGGAGGAAAAGAAAATTGCAGGGGCAGGCCTTGACGTCTTTGAACATGAACCAAAGATCCATCCGGGGCTTCTGAAAATGGACAACGTGGTCATCCTGCCACACATCGGGAGCGCTTCCATGGAAACCCGAACCAAAATGGGCTTAATGGCCGCCGAAAACCTGATCGCTCAATTCAAGGGCGAGATCCCTCCCAACTGCCTCAACCCTGAGATTTTTGAAAGTTAGGTTCTCCTTCATCCTCCCACCTGCCCTCCCCCGAATTTTCAAGCCCCAGCGTGGAAATTCATAAAGCTCATAAATGAACAGATCACTCCCAAGAGGCCTGCCAGCTTGCTTATGCTGACGGAGTTCCTGACAAATTTTCCCTGAAGTTCGTCTTTAAAAAATTTAGTATTGTGTCCCCGGAATTTTGTATTTTCCTTTACACTCAAATCTTCTTCTTTTATATTCCGCTTTTAAAAAGAGAGTTTGCGTTCCCTTTCTTATGGTCCACATTTAGGAGAAAGAAATGACCTCGGTGAATCCTGAAAGCATTGGTCTTGAGGAACCGGATTGTGGAGATAAATAGACCAAAGGGAAGAAAAAAATCCGGTGACATGGAAACCTTGCGATGGTCCGGCAGGGATACGCGCTGGGGGCTGACGCTTTTTGGGACTGCGGTGGGGGCCGGCATTTTATATCTACCCCTGGCGGTGGCCGTGGGAGGGATCTGGGCCTTGATACTCATGACACTGCTGATACTCCCCATGACCTATCTATCTCACCGGGCACTGTGCAGGGTGGTCCTTGCCGGCAAACGTCCCGATGGCGATATCACGGAAGCGGTCGAAGACCATTTCGGAAAAACTGCCGGATTCATGATTACCCTGGTCTATTTCATTACCATTTACAGCATATGCCTTGTTTACGCCATTGGCATCACCAATGAATTCAATTCATTGATTCCCAATTTGCTTCATTTGCCTGAACCGCCACGCTGGATTTTGAGTCTTGTGCTGATCCTGGCCATGACAATTGTGGTCCTTTTCGGCACGAACCTCATGACCCGGGTCAGCAGCATTTTAGTGTTTCCCTTGATCGGTCTTTTGTTTGCCATGTCCCTGATGGGCATCCCCTACTGGAAGATTGCGCCTTTTAAAGTCATCCCTTCCCCCGGCGATCTTGTGTCAGCAGTTTTGCTGGGAATTCCCGTACTGGTTTTTGCAATGACTTTCGCACCCGCTATTTCCACATTTGCCGTTGCCTACAAAAAGCAGATTCCGGATGAAACGCAGCTCGATCGAAAGACCAGCCAGGTGATTAAAGTAAACAGCCTGATGTTGTTCGTTTTCACCCTCTTTTTCGTTTTTTCGGTATCTCTGGCCCTGACGCCCGAAATGTTAAAAGACGCCCTATCCAGAAATGTCTCGGCCATGACGATTATCGCTGAACTGGAAGGTTTTAAGCTGATCCCGTTGATGGCCGTTTACATTGCGACTTCAGCGATTATTTCATCTTTTTTTGGTCATCTGGTGGGTTCGCGCGAAGGGATGAACGGTATCATCATCAAATGGCTCAGACGCAATGACAAAGACAGGCCATTGAACATCAAAGCCATTGATCGCGGCACCATTGCCTTTCATGTGGTGACCCTGTGGATTGTTGCGGTGTTTGATATCACCATTGTCAACGTGATCAGTGCGCTTGTGGCGCCATTTATTGCGATTATTCTATACTTGATGCCCATCTATGCCATCCGCAAAGTGCCGAAGCTTGCAGCATACCGTACGCCCATCAATTGGTTTGTATTTGTCATGGGAGTCGTTACCCTGGTTGGCTATATCGCGTCCAGTTTTTTCTGAAACTGTGGAGAACGGTGACATCCGGATATGGATATTTCTGAATTACTGAACCGCACCCTGCTCCTTGATCTGGAAACCACAAGGACGGGAAGAATCAGGCATCTGGGTGCCGTTTTAAACGACCGGGTTTTTGAAAGGACCCAAAAGGCCGGCTCGAAGGCTGTACTGGAAGCGCTCGACGACCTGGTGAAAGACGCGGATTTCGTTCTGGGACACAACCTGCTGGGTCATGATTTCCCAGTCTTAAAAGCGGTTTCACCCGGACTTGAGATTCTCAAGAAACCGGTCATCGATACCCTTTACCTGTCTCCCCTGGCTTTTCCCCAGAATCCCTATCACCGCCTGGTCAAAAACTACAAACTGGTTCGGTCCTCCATCAACAACCCGGTTGAGGATGCAAAGCTGGCTGCTTCGGTCTTTAAGGAGCAGTGGGAAAGTTTTGTTGCACTCGGAAAAGATACGCCGGCACTGATCGGTTTTTATGGTTTCTGTTTCAAGGAGAGTGTTTTTAATACGTTTTCCGGGATGGGGCTTTCGACGGTGTTCGAAGGGATCATCGACCGGAGGATCGAGAGCCCTGAAAATGCACTGAAGTGCTTTATGGAACATACCACGGGCATCGTATGCGGCGAAGCAGCCAGAGAAACGATTTCTGGAACCCTGGCCGAAGCCCGCAAACGCCCGGCAGCCGCCTACTGCATGGCATGGCTGAAGGTGGCCGGGGGCAATTCCGTACTGCCCCCCTGGGTAAGGCATCGATTCCCTGAAATTCCGTTCCTCATCAAAACACTTCGGGAAACCTCCTGCGGAAAATCAGACTGCGAATACTGTTCAAAAAGCCATGACCCCGAACGGCAGTTAACCCGCATCTTCGGGTATCCGTCTTTCCGGGAAAAACCCGCCACCGATCAGGGGAAAAGCCTGCAGAAGGCCATCGTGCAGGATGCGCTAAACAATATTTCCGTTATGGGGATTCTACCCACCGGGGGCGGCAAATCCCTTTGCTATCAATTGCCGGCACTGGTGCGTTACGGGCGGCGCGGGGTTCTGACGGTCGTCATATCACCCCTTCAGGCACTGATGAAAGACCAGGTGGATAATTTGCTGAAAAAAACCGGAACCCTGTTTGCCGAAGCGATCAGCGGACTCCAGACCCCTCCGGAACGGGGCGAGGTGTTTGAACGGATTCGGCTGGGGGACACGGCCATCCTTTACATTTCACCGGAACAACTTCGCAGCATGAGTGTTCGAAACGTTTTGAAGCAGCGGGAAATCGGCTGCTGGGTCTTTGACGAAGCCCACTGCCTGTCCAAATGGGGGCACGACTTCAGACCGGACTATCTGTATGCGGCCCGCTTCATTCGAGAGTTCAGCAGGGAACAGAACCAGGCGGTGCCACCAGTGTGCTGTTTTACCGCCACCGCCAAAACCAGCGTCATCGAAGAAATTAAGACCCACTTTCAGGAAGAACTGGCTCACCCCCTCCGCCTGTACGCAGGGGGTATTGAACGGGAGAACCTCTCCTTTGACGTGATCCCCGTGTCCCCGGCGGAAAAGTTTGAAAAAACCCATGATATTATCGCGGAACAACTGGATGGAACCGATGAGCCCGCGGGCATCATCGTCTATGCGGCGACGCGGGCCGGCACGGAGGAGATCAGGGACTTTCTGCATCAGCAGGGGGTGGTTGCCGAGGCGTTTCATGCCGGATTGGACGCTGGGATAAAGCGTGAAATCATCGATCTGTTTATCGCCGGAGAGGTACCGGTGATCTGTGCCACCAACGCGTTCGGCATGGGCATCGACAAAGAGAATATCAGGCTCGTGTTGCACTACGATATTCCCGGCTCCCTTGAAAATTATATTCAGGAGGCCGGGCGGGCCGGACGGGACCTGAAACCGGCCCGCTGTATCCTTTTATACGACCCGGAGGATGTAAACCGGCAATTCCAGATGGGTGCGTTTTCGGAAGTCAAACAAAAGGAAATTGCACGAATCCTGCGTGCCCTGCGGCGCAAGAAAAGAAACCCGGAAGGCGAAATTGTTGTCACCAGTGACGAACTGGTTCGCGATGAGGATCTGGCGGACCTGCATGAACTGAGTCCTGAATCCAGGAACACCAAAGTCAAAGCAGCTGTTGCCTGGCTGGAGAGAGCCGGATTTCTCAAACGCAACCATAACCTGACCGATGTTTTCCAGGGAAAGCCCCTGGTGGATTCCTTGGAAGACGCGGAAAAAATGATGGCTGGTCTCAACCTGGGGGCCCATAGCCGAAGCCTCTGGCGCAATATTTTGCGGTTCATCATCAACCGGGAAAAATCACATGGCATCAGTGCCGACAGCATTGCCGAGGCGCTCTTTCCGGAAAAATCACATCTCCTTGAAATGGAGAAAAAATCCGGCCTCACCGCTGGTCAAATCATCATCGGGGCCCTTCATGACATGGCGGATGCCGGGCTGCTGGACCAGGGCATCATGCTGTCGGCCACCTTCCGGCCCAAAGGGAAAAACAATGCCGACAAGATCTTCCAATCCGCCTGTGGTCTGGAAAACAGGCTGGTTCGCCTGCTGGAGGAAGCGGACCCGGATGCCGAGGACGGCAACTGGGTCCGGCTGAACATTCGGCGCCTGAACCAGATGCTGCAAAAGGAGGGGACCCAGACCACACCGGAAATCCTGCGGCAACTGATCAAAGGAATATCCTATGACGGAAAAGGGTTTGCCGCCACACTGGGCAGCTTTGAACTTCGGTATTTGGACCGGAACAATTACCAGGTCAAACTGCAACGCAGCTGGCACAACATCAGAAAAACCATTTCATTAAGGCAGAATGTGGCCAGCGTAATTCTGAAGACACTGCTGGCCATGGCGGAGAAACAGGCCGCCAAAGAGAGCATTGAACTCACCGGCCATGTACAGGTCGCTTTTGCCAGTGATAAACTCTCCGCGGCAATTCAGTCAGATATGATCCTCGGCGCACAGGTCAGGAAAATCCTGCCGGCCATCGACCGGGCCCTCATGTTCCTACACGAACAGAAGGCCATTGAACTGCAGGGGGGCCTGGCAATCCTCAGGCAAGCCATGACCATAAGGCTGGAACAGATGGCCAGGGGCCGCTATTACAACAAAGGGGATTACAAGTCGCTGGCAATTCATTATCGCGAAAAACGGCTTCAGGTTCATGTCATGATGCGTTATGCCACCCTGGCTCTGGGAAAACTTGCCGGGGCGCTCACCCTGGTGCTCGATTATTTCGCCCTGGGCCGGGTCAAATTCATCAACAAGTATTTTGCCGATGACAAAGAACTCCTGGAAAAGGCCACCACTGCCGAATTCTATCGCATGATCGTGGAAAACCTACGAAACCCCGTACAAATATCCGCAGTGGGAAAACCCGTGGAAGACAATATGCTTATTCTTGCGGGGCCCGGATCGGGCAAAACCAGGGTCATCATTCACCGCTGTGCCTATCTGCTGGAAGTGGAACGGATACCGGCCCACCAGGTCCTGGTGCTCTGCTTCAACCACAGCTCCGCCATGGAGCTCAGAAAACGGCTCATTAAATTAATCGGAAGGGCCGCAAAAGGGATTACAGTTGCCACCTATCACGGTGCGGCCATGCGGCTGGCCGGCATATCCGTTCGGGATATGGGTGAATCAAACAGCAAAGACGGCATTGATTTTGAAGGCATCATCAGGCAGGCAGTACAACTCTTGAAAGGCGAGCAGAACATCCCTGGCATGGAACCCGATGAAATGCGGGATCAGCTCATGTCCGGATACAGCCACATCCTGGTAGATGAATACCAGGATATCGATGAGGATCAGTATGAGTTGGTATCGGCCATTGCCGGAAAATCTCTTGAAGAGGAAAACAGCCGCCTGACACTGTTGGCGGTGGGAGACGACGATCAGAATATCTACACTTTCAGGGGGGCCAATGTCCGCTTCATTCGCAGGTTTCGGGAAGACTACAACACAGAGACCATCTATCTCGTGGAAAACTACCGGTCCGGCAAACACATCATTGCCGCCGCCAATCGGTTGATCCGCAATAACCGGGACCGGATGAAAGGATCACACCCCATTCGCATCAACCGTGAAAGAGCACCCAATCTGCCCGGGGGAAAGTGGGAGCAGTTGGACCCGGTAAGCCGGGGCCGCGTACAAATGGTTTCGGTTAAGAGCCGGCTTCACCAGGCCCATTATATCAAGAGCGAAATCGATCGAATCCGGAACCTGGACCCCGGCGCCGGGTGGCACGATTTTGCGGTTCTTTCCAGAACCAGGGGGCCGCTTTCCGCCGTCAGATCGGTATTTGAAAAAGCGGCCTTCCCCTTCAGGACAACGCTGGATAAAGGGTTTCCCCTGCACAGGGTGCGGGAGGTTCAAACGGTTCTGGATTGGCTCATGGCAAAGGAAAAGGAAAACGGTCGTGCAACTGACCTGATGGCAGGCGTTAAAGCACATCGCGGAGGCAGACAACCCAACATCTGGTGGCAACTGATCGATACATTCCTGGAGGCCTGGCGGGAAGAAACCGCTGACAGCACACAACCCATCACCCGGGTGACGGATCGATTGTATGAATTTGTGGCTGAAAAGCGCCGGGAAAAGGTGCTGGGAGAAGGGATTTTCATGAGCACCATTCATGCTGCCAAAGGCATGGAATTCCCCCATGTGTTCGTCCCGGACGGTGATTGGCGCCGCCCGGCGGATAGCGCCCGACGGGAAGAAGAACGGCGTATCATGTATGTGGCCATGACCCGGGCCAGGGAAACCCTTTGCCTCTTGAAAATACCGGATGCGCCAAATCCCTTCCTGAAAGAAATCAACGGAAATTTTGTGATGCCGTTCACCCATGGCGGGATGGTTGAAGAGAGCGATGATGTTGATAAGCGATATGAAATAGCGGGGTTAAACGAAATCTATCTGGACTATGCGGGAGGCTTTCCGAAGACGCACCCCATTCACAGCCGTCTGAAAGCGCTGGCTACAGGCCAACGGGTTAATCTGGTAATGAAAGCCGAAAAACTGGAAATCCAGGACCACAACGGCGAGTGCGTGGGCAGGCTTTCAAAAGAAGGGGCCGGTAGATGGGGAGAGCGTTTGGGGGACATCCTGGAGGTCAGGGTCGTGGGGATGCTGCAGCGCAACCGGGATGATCCTGATGCGCCTTTTCATAAACGGATCAAGGTGGATAAATGGGAGTTTCCTGTTCTCGAAATCATTTCCACGGCCCAACCGGTCTGAGATGAATGATTCGCATATAATGTGCCGACTGGATTAGCGTGCATACCCACAAAAAGCAAAAAGAAAGGGGGAACAGTGATGATTTGCAAAATTTTAAAAGGGGTGTGGGTGATTCTCGCATTAGCCCTCACCGTCTGGTGCACCGGCTGCTCTGGAAATGATAATTCCTCGGAAGAAGTCCTCGAGGGTAAAAATGTTAAATTCATCGAATCTGTGTTCCCCACGGATGAATCCTGGGCGAACACTTTTCCGATCGCTACGAGTAATCCGAGCTGCACCGGGGCGGCCACGTTGAGCCGAGACCATTTTCTCAGCGCAGTAGATGACTTTCCCGCTTTCTGTGGCAGCGAGTCCGCCGAGACGAACGCGCAGGAACTGGCGGCTTTTCTTGCCAATACGTCCCTTGAAACCAACGGCGCGGCAAAGGGCGGAACGGACGGCGGATTGTGTTTCGACAGCGAAGTGGGTTGTAAGTATCCCGGGTGTACTCCCCCCCCTACCCCTGATACCCCCAGCGACTGCTGCGACTACTGTTCGGGTCTGGCGCCGCCTTACAACACCTATCCCGCCTGTCCCTACGGGTATTTCGGTCGTGGCGCCCTGCAGATTACCAACCCGGTGAACTATGAAGAAGCGGGCCAGGCGCTGCATGATTCCGATCCCGTCACGTTCCCGGACCCCGATTTCCTCGTAACGGACCCTGGGGAAATTCTCGAGGGAGATACGGCGTGGAGAGCGTCTCTGAACTTCTGGATGAATCATGTGGGCGGTTTCGAAAAGTCTGCAACCTCAGTGAACGGGAGAATGACCTGTCACCGAGCAATGGTTGACCACAACGATTTCGGTAAAACCGTGGAAATTATCAACGGGAATCTGGAATGCAGCAACCCTTCGGAGGATTTCCGGGAGAAGACCCAATGGCGAATTGACTATTACAAACACTACGTCGGATACCTCTTTGACCCTCCGGTCCAACCCACGACGCATGTCAACTGTGCGGGGTCGTCAGGACCGTCCGATCCCACATCACGCTGTGGAAAGAAAAACGACTGGGGCGATGCCAACAGTAATTGCCGGCCCTGTTGCAGCGTGGACGCGGACTGTCCGGATGCGTATCCATCGTGTTTTGCTCCGCTCGCCAACCCCACACCCGCCGGAACGGAATGTACCTGCGGGACCGGGAGCAATTTAAACGAAAGTATGAATTGAAAGCCAGGGGAAGGGGGACAACATGATGACAGGTGAATACGCAATCGTCGACCTGGACGAGCGTCACATGTCCGATGTTTTGAGGATCTGCCGACAGGAACTCGGACCCGATTATCATTCCGAGGCCGACTTCAGGAAATGTCTGGGAAGCAGCCGGGAACACTTCTGCAAGGTGATACTGGACGATGAGGAGATGGTGTGCGGCTTTCTCACATCTATGATGACGGGTCCTGAATCGGCGGGCGAATATCTCAAATTGCCCGACTCCAGGGAACGGGACAAAGTCCTCTCCCTTAGGAAGATCGGCATTCTCGATGCTGCGGCCATAGACAACGCCAGAAAGAGAGGGGGCCTGGGACGGTTGCTCATACGGGCATCCTACAAGAAGTTGATGGATGAAGGGGCCGATGTCATCTGCGGCATGGCATGGAAGAGCATACACGGCACGACGAACGCCGGAAAGATTCTCGCGGAGATCGGGCTGGAAGAATCGATGGCAATCGAAGGATATTGGAACCACGTGGTAAACAGTCCGGAAGGGCACCATTGTCCGGTCTGTACGGCGCCTCCCTGCAGATGCTACGGCGTGCTCTATACCAGATATGTGACAAAGGGATCATTCAGATGGGCAACGCGGTTGAAAGAATAACAGCCCATGAAAAAAGGAATTAAGATCGAAAGCCTCGCAGAAAAAGTACACCCTGTCCTGGATGAAAAATGATCATCAGCGCCAGCCGGAGGACCGACATTCCCGCCTTTTATGCCAAGTGGTTCATGAACCGGATTCGGGAAGGCTATTGCACGGTCCCGAACCCCTTCAACCCGAAACAGGTGTCGCGCATCTCGCTGGAGCCCCAAGACGTTGACGTCATCGTATTCTGGACCCGTTATCCGCGCCTGCTGCTGCCTTTTTTAGATGAGCTGGACGAACGGGGATACCGTTATTATTTTCTGTACACGCTCATGAACAACCCCCGGGCACTGGACCCGAAATCACCGTCGTACAAAAGATCTCTGAATACCTTCCAATGCCTTTCCAACCGCATTGGCAGGGAAAAAATCATCTGGCGTTACGACCCCATCGTTTTTACCCGGATCACCGATTTGAACTTTCACAGGGAAACCTACCAGCGCATTGCGGAAGAACTGAAGGGCCATACCAGCCGTTGTATCATCAGCATTGTGGATATCTACCGAAAAGCCACAAAAAGGCTGAAATTGCTGGAAGGGCAAGGGATTCGAATCCTGGAACCACCCGAGGAAAAATTCGGTGAACTCATGAAAAGCATGTCCGATTCCGCCTCGATGAATGGGATGAATATTCAGAGTTGCGGCGAAGCGCCAGGATTTGCCTTGCATGGCATTCCGTTGGGAAAATGTATCGACGACGGGCTGATCCGTCATGTATTCGGGCTTGATGTCACACACCTGAAAGATCCGTCCCAGCGATCCGACTGTGGTTGTGTGGCGAGCCGGGATATCGGCATGTACGATACCTGCCTGTTCGGATGTGCCTACTGCTATGCCACCACCCGCTTTGATCGCGCCAGGGAACGGCATCGAAACCACGACCCCGCCTCCCCTTCCCTTGCGCGCCGTGATCAGGAATTCAAGCAATGATCAAGACCCATCCATATCGGTTTTTTCTCCAACTTTTACTTATCCTGTCGCTATCATCAGCACTCCCCTGTTCGGCGGCTGAGGCTGATGAGCAATGGAAACCGGTTACAGAGGAGCTGCTCAGGGACCTTCATCTCGACCGCCGTTTCCACAAATGTATCGCGGTTGCCGACGGTGATACGCTCATTCTTGAAGGACTCGGGACAATTCGGTTCATCGGTGTTGATACCCCTGAGAATAATCATCCCGAACTGCCCGTTCAGTTCATGTCGAAAGAATCGAGCGCTTTCACGAAAAAGCTCTGTCTGGGAAAGAACATCCGCCTTGAATATGATTCCTTTGATGAAGACAAACGGGGAAACTATGGCCGCGTATTGGCATACCTCTACCTGGAGGATGGTACATTCGTCCAGGAACAGCTCCTGATGAAGGGTTACGCGACCGCCTACACCAAGTATCCGTTTGATAAACAAAGGAAAAATCAGTTCCTAGCCTGGGAACAAACGGCCCAACAGGAAGGTATAGGCATCTGGAAAGACCGGGGAATGAACGAAGTCCTCTGGATACTCGCGCAGAGGCACCTCCTCATCCAGGTGGAAAAGGTTTCTTCCGATAATTACAGGCTCTGGATTGGAAACTGGGCTTCAAAAATTCTCCAAAATGATGAGATCAGCCTGAATCTGCTACAGCTCTATGCGGCAGCCCATGGGCTTGCACCAGGGGACCTCAGGAAACAACTGGTGCGGTACGGATATAAAGAAAAAGCAATCCCTGAACCGACTACGGATACGGTATCGGTCATCGGCATGGCCCACAAAAAATGGGGGATCATTTATGGAAACCATGCCAAACCGCGCGTTCTTGTTGCGGAACTTGATACGCAAATCCATGAATTATTTAAGTGGGTTCAAAATTTCGATACCGAACTCCTTTTCATAACACTATCGTTAAACAATTATCACCCCCTTCCCGAGCGATCGATCCCCACTGCCACCCGGCTGGAAATCGCCGAAGGGTTTCTGAAAACAGAGCCGCTTGAAAAAAACAACGGGCGAAGGATTTCATGGGAATTGGCCGGAAAATACGTTGGGAAGCGGGTGGCCGTCCAAGGTAAAATCGTTCGCAGCTTCAATTCAGGAAAGGCCTGCTTCCTGAATTTCCACAGGAATTTCACGCGGTATATGAGTCTCACCATTTTTGAAAACGACTTTCGGAAGTTCCCATTCCAACCGGAGAAATACTATCTCAACAAAACGGTTCGGGTAAGGGGGAAAATCAGGAAATATGAAGGCAGACCGGAGATCATTGTAGAGAGCCCGAGACAAATCGAGGTTGTCAAAATCCATTGATTTTATCATCTTCGCATCAAGGTTCTTTGAGGCCTGTTATCCAGCCATGAATATTTTCTATGAACGGTAGGCAATTTTAGAAATTTATCCTTCTGGTTTTTGCGGCATGGCAATTGAAGCATTCGAAGGAATATCGAAAGCGCGGATAACGGGATATTTGCCCTCTATATCGGTGTAAAAATCTCCAATGGTTTTCATATCCGCTTCCATATTGCCCGTGATATGAACTGTCGGTCCAATGCCCCCGACCTTTTCCCTGTAATTCAGATACCCCAGCACCACCGGGACACCCGCGCCCCTGGCAATATGGTAGAATCCTGCCCTCCAGCGCATAACCTTTTTGCGGGTGCCGGCAGGGGGAACCACTAAAACCATCCGTTTATACTTGTTAAAGGCTCGGATCGATTGCGCCACAACATTGTGTGATTCTGAGCGATCAATGGGAAAGGCCCCCAACCATCGCAGGAAGGGCCCCATGGGCCACCGGAACCAGGCGCTTTTCATCATGATCCGGGGTTTTATGCCCAGGATGAATGCTAGACAGACCGTGTAAACAAAATCCCAGTTGGACGTATGGGGCGCTGCGATGATGACATATTTCTGGATGCCGGGC
The DNA here is from genome assembly GCA_964588535.1 of uncultured Desulfobacteraceae bacterium. GTDB lineage: Bacteria > Desulfobacterota > DSM-4660 > Desulfatiglandales > Desulfatiglandaceae > NaphS2. The sequence continues at coordinate 42,846 of CAZPQA010000006.1, read as the reverse complement.
CTTTTTCCTGCGGCCTTCCATCCGGAAACTTTAAAGATGATCAGCGCCAGCCAGCGCATAAAGGTCTTACCGATAAATGTGTCATGAACGGTACTTTTCATTGTCAGGTCCCTATTTAGAATATGGGCAGACACAAGGCCTGCCCCTACTTGTCACTCATGAAGCTTCGAATAACACTCCATATTATCAGAAGGGATCCCAGTATCAGGGCAATCTTCCCCAGATAATCGCCATGCCGGGCAAAAAAAGTACGCCCCTGCCTGAGATGCACTTCGCCTTTGAGTGTGGCTTTTTTCCACCAGGGGGTTTGGGCCGTCACCTTTCCCTTTGCGTCAATAATGGCGGAAATACCGGTGTTGGCAACACGGACCAGGTCCCGGCGGCATTCAATGGCGCGAATGGGGCTGAAATTGAAGTGATATTGATAACCCGGCGTGTTTTTCCACCATCCATCGTTTGTGATCATACAGATAAAGCCCTTTTTCTCCGTCAGGTTCTGCGCACAGTAGGGGCCAAATGCCGATTCAAAACAGAGGATGGGCAGGATGCTCATGGAACTGTCGGGTGATCCAAAACGGGTGCTCGCCTGACGGTAGCTGTAGGTGCCGTTATATCCCCCAAGCTCAAGGGAAAAATTTTCCAGAAATCCCAGGTACTGCACAAAGGGCATCCGCTCAAATATGGGAACCAGTTTGGTTTTGTGATAGAATTGGGGGTCGGCACCGGGCGCCAGGAAAAGCGCCGTATTGAAAGCCTCATAATGAAAGTTTTTTTCCCGGTTAAAACGGCTCCCCGGAGGAATATCATTGCGCAGTTTCCGATAGCTGTGTACCCCCAGAAGACAGTTGAGCCCCGGGTGTTCTTTCCGGAATTCCATTAACTGCTGATAATAGGGGGACGTGGAAGGATTTTCCTCGTCGATCTGTTGTACGATAAGGGTTTCCGGGCCGAGCAGATATTGGGTTTCGTCATCAACAATGGTCTCCGCCGTCCTGAAAAATTCTTCCAGGTGCCGGGCCTGTTTTTCCGGTAAAAATTTTTCCGTGTATGGATCCAGATTGGGTTGAATCAGGGCGATTTTAACGGTTTCTTCACACTCTGGAAAATTGCGGTACAGTTCATTTGAAAAGAAGGGAGGGACCAGCAACAGAAAAACAATCCCCACCCCAAGAGGCGCCATTGAACCCAACCCCCTTCTTTGATAGATCTCATAAGCCTTGAAAACGGCAAAATTTGTGAGAATAATCCAGAGGCTCCCACCACGCACGCCGGTAAACTCAACCCACTGGATGATCTTCGGTGCCGTGACCAGGGCGTTTCCCAGGTTGAACCAGGGCCAGGCCAGGTCCCAGATGTTGTGAAAATATTCATACCCCAGCCAGATGAACAGAAATGGGATGAAAAATGGAATATTTAGAATGGTTCGCACCCGGCTTGCCCACCAGAAGATAAGGGCCTGCAGGAGGGCATTGGCCAGGAAGATGCAGATGGCCCCCAGCCATTGTGCCTGCATAATCCACCAGGATCCCAGGATATTCCAAAGGAGACAACCGGCAAGGGCGTAGTTAAAGAGCGTATAACGGTTTCGGTTTTTGTGAAGATCCTTCTCCAATTGAAGGAGGGGAACCCAGGCCACAAAAATCAGGAAGAAAAAGGAGGGAATAATCCAGGGGACACCCAGCAACAGGCCGCTGGTCAGGGCTAAAGAGAGGTTTTTTCGGATGCTCTGGTTCATTTGGTCTCGGTGGTGCGGTATAAAGTAAGATTGATGGGGAAAAAAGCAACGGGTTATCAAGGGATACCGCCATCCTGCGCATTCCCCCTGATAACTCCGCAGCATCCGTATCTGCAATATTTTGGCGCAACGAAAGATCAGCGCTCCAGGCTAAGGACCTAAAAAACCTATTGCGAGAGGCGGCTCGCTGTTTGAAAATATTGCGTGATTTCCCGGGCCTGTTTCTTATCCAGGGATGAAAGCCTCCCCATGCGCCGAATGATTAGCGCCCAATTTTCGGGAGTGTATTCTTCCGGATAAAAAAATCGGTGGCACCCCGCGCACTGTGTGACAGCAAGGGCTCTCCCATTTTTCAGGGCGTTACTGTCCACTCCTTCCGGCACCGCTCCCGATTGAAGCAGCTGCCCGGCCGTTGGGAGGGATCTGGCCGAGGTGGCACATGCGGCAATAAGAACTAATAACAGTAACGTCATACAGATGTAATTTGTATATTTCATTTATTTCTCTCCTTTATTAGAATTGGAAGCCTACACCCAAATTAAAAAGATTTTCAACCCCTTGATCCGTTGCATTGTTCCGAATCTGATAATCGGCCTTGATAACCAGGATCGGGATGGGAAAAAAGCTTATACCCATTGTCCAATCATTGCGGTCCCCCGCGGGGTTTTCCGCAACACCCTGTGGCATCTTGTACTGGGTATTATAGTAATCGTATCGGACGAAAAAAACTGAGTCCGCCCGGCTTAGCAGACCCTTTTTCCAGCTGTCCAGGAAGAAGTGGTAACCCCCTTCCATATACCAGCCGAAAATCTCCGAGGCGGCTCCATTCCCGATCTGTTCCGCCCCGTCAATTTTCTCAAAGGCAATGGCTCCCCGGAAGTCAAAATCCAAAATCGAGTATTCAAAATCCCCCGAATAGATATGGATAGTGCCATCTATTCCGGAAGATTTTCCGTTGTTGCTGTTGTTGAGGCCCCCATGATAGGTTGAGGCACCCACACGGAGCATCTGCCCGTATGTTGTCGCCCTTTCCGCAAAAGGGTAATAGTCCAGCTTTCCCGTTATTGCCGGGTTTCTCAGGCTGGGTCGTTCTTTAATTCTCCCCTTCCTGATCCCGTCGATGGCATTGAATTTGGATCCGTCCAATCCCCCAACCAAATAGGCCTGATACTTAAGTGAAGGCCCGATATTCCCGAAGACGCCGATGCCGTCTGACGACCAGGTTGTCGGGATGATATATTTATCAAAAGCAGGTCTTTCCACCCCGTTAAAGGAAGTGGGTTCATGTTTCTGGTTGATGATTCCCAAGGGAGTGAGGGTCCTTCCCACCGTTATATTTGCATACTCACTTAGCAAGAATTCCACGTACGCCTGTTCAATGGCAAGGTAACCGCCACTGTCATCCGAAACAAAGGCGTGTTCGATCTCCACTTCTGACTTGAACCTGATCCAGTCCGTAAACTGATACCCCACATTCAAGACCAGTCGATGAATATCAAACTTATCAGGCCCATCATCCATTGAAAAATTGGCATGCATCTCACCGTATCCGGAAAAATTAAACCGGTTGATCCATCCCGGCACATTGAAGGAATCGTCCTCTTTCGCCTCTTCTATCCGGGTTTCGAGCGTTGAGATCTCCTTTTCCTGTTTTTCCCTCTGAACTTTTTCTTCCCTCTGTTCATTTTGCAGACCCTTAATCTCCACCATGAGTTTCTGAACGGTCTTCTCCAACTCAGTGATTCTCTCCTCTCTTGAAGCGGCCGGTTCCGAACTCCGGGCTTCTGCTCTTTCGAAAGACCCCAATATGAATAACAGCAGAAATATCAGGCCCACCTTAACAAATAAACCCGCATCTGAACCTAAACCATAAATTCCCATTTTTCCTTTCAAAATTTCCTCCTTTTTCTGCGATAGATATTCAAACGGTAACCATTTTGCTCCTCCAATAGTTTTTAGGCTAACCTAATTTAAACAGCAAAAAAATCCCATGTCCGGGCCTCTCCCAAAGCTGCGAACCGCAACCAGCCAGTTTACGCATACAATCGAAGTCATTTTACGCTCCCCTAATCATATTAGCTTCTAAGTTATACATTAGGATAAGCTAACATTAAGGCCAAAAAAACACCCTCACGGATTTCCCCCAAGGGCTCACTAAAAAAACAAACCAGAAATTATCCATCGCCCCCTTTGCGATTACGATCCTCCTCCCGATACTTCTCAAGGCAATGGGACATACAATCACCGCAATCCTCCCTGAACCCTCCATTTTTATAAAAATATCCGAAACCTTTAACCCAATTTTCCCCCACCCGGGGGCAGACTTCGATAAATTCCATGAACTTTATCATACGTTCGAGAATGGGTCGGGGCAGGGAGTGCTCCATCTTGCACGCACTCTCCTCCGCCTCTGCCCTATCCACAAGCAGTATCTTCACAAAAAATCGCTTCAGGGTCTCATGCCTCCGAACAACATCCTCGGCGATTTTTTTCCCCTCGTTGGTAAGGGTGATCAAATCATAAGGGGCATAATTGATGAGGCCCTTCGACGAAAGGGATTTGAGTGCACCGGTTACAGACGCCCCCTTGAACTTGAGCCGTTGGGCAATGTCTTTCGCTCGGGCAGCCCCCTTCTCCTTCTCGATGTGATAAGTGGCTTCAAGATAGTCTTCAAGGCTTGCGCTGACGTCCTGGGTAGGTAGCATACATCCCCCATATTGAAAAGGATAATTATTAGTTGCGCCTAAAATAATAAGGCATCCAAAATTTAATGTCAACTCTTTTTTTGAATATTCATCTTGTGTCTTGCCATCAAGTCTGCCGTTGACTCTTATTTTAAGGCATGATAGTCGTAAAGTGGCGCGTCAATATCGCTGCATACTGTTTGATGCCGAACGTTATCATTTGCTGATCCATATTCCTTTGGGAAATTTCCGTTCCTCTCGCAACGTAATTTCGGATAATTTTTTTCAACCACAAACTAAAAGAAGAGCCCATACTTGACCCGACCGCAAGAAAATTCTACTAAAGAAAATTTTGCCGTGACTCTCGTGGATGCCCTGAGAAAACACGGTTCCGATTCTTCTCTTATTTTTCTAAGAAAGGGCCAGACCGAAACTGTTCTGAGTTTTGCTCAGATTCAGGCCGATACCTTGATCTCAGCCCGTACTTTTCAGGCCCGGGGGCTGGCTAACGGCGACCGTGCCATTATCTTTCTGGATAAATGCCCCGCCTGGATAATCGCCCATTTAGCCATCCAAAGGCTGGGGGCGGTCTCTGTTCCTCTCAACCCGGAATTCAAGACCCGGGAGATGGAATATTACTTGGCCCGGACCAGCCCCGTACTGGTAATTGCCGGACCCGACCAGGCCGAGATTATCCGGCAGATAGACCCGAATGTTAAACTTCATGTCATTGATCCAGACGAACCATACTGCAGTCCTGAACCGGGGGATAAATCGCCGGACCTGAATGATCTTCCCAATATCCGGTCTTTCTCCCCGAATGATCCGGGGCTGATAATTTTTACTTCCGGCACCACCGGTGACCCCAAGGGCGCTGTACTCACCAGCGCCAACATGGCCCATGACGCTCATAATATTGTCCGGATTTGGGAGATCAGTGCAGATGACACCCTCTGCCATACCTTACCCCTCTACCACACCCACGGCTTAGGCTTCGCTCTTCATACCTCCCTTTTCTCCGGCGCCAATATTATCATGCTTGATGCCTTTGAACCGGAAACGGTAATAAAGACGCTTTCCGGCGAAAAGGAAGGGAACTCTCCCACGGTTCTGATGGCTGTGCCGACCATGTATCACCGGCTGCTCTCTTTTCTGGAAGATGAAAGCCGTTCTCAAGGGCAATATGATTTAAGCGGATTGAGGCTCATTACCTCGGGATCGGCCCCGCTTCTGCCCGAGGATTTCGACCGTATTACCAAGGCTTTTGGCCAGGAGCCGGTGGAAAGAGAGGGCATGAGCGAGACCGGCATGAATTTTTCCAACCCCGTACATGGCCATAGAACGCCCGGCTCCATCGGTTTGCCCCTGCCCCAGCTTGAGGTCATGATTGTCAATCCCGAAACCCTCTCCGGCCGGCCGGAAGGAGAGACCGGGGAGATCTGGCTCAAAGGACCGGGCATTACCCCCGGCTACTGGGAGATGCCTGAGGAGACGGAAAAAGCCTTCAAGGATGACTGGTTCAGGACCGGAGACCTGGGCCGGGTGGATGAGGAGGGCTACTATTATCTCACCGACCGCATCAAGCACATCATAATATCCGGCGGGGAAAACATCTCCCCCATGGAGATCGAGGGAATCATCAGCAGTATGCCTGGTGTGGCCGAGTCGTGTGTGGTCGGACTGCCGGACCCGGACTGGGGCGAGCGGGTAGTGGCGGCGGTGGTACTAACAGCGGGTTCCAGATCGACTCCCGATTCAGAGACAAGCGTCTCTCCCATTAAGATCAAGGCTTATGTCAAGGACCGCCTCTCAGGCTGGAAATGTCCCAAAGCGTTTCTGCTGGTGGAGAAGCTTCCCCGTAACGCCATGGGCAAGGTGCTGACAGATTCAGTAAAGGATCTTTTCGGGTCCAGCTGAAACCCCTTTTGCCAAATACTGATGATAAAGGGACAGGACGAGGTCAGATGCCTCTTGTGGGAAAAATCTGAGAATATCTTCTGCTCCTGAAGTTCACGGTGACAATTCCGGATACAATCAATGCCAGGGCCAGCACAAGTTCCCAGGTAATGGTTTCACCGAGAATCAGTCCGCCAAGCAGGACGCCTGCGATCGGCATGATAAAGATGAAAGAATGCAGTGCCACCGCGCCGTATTTCAACAGCATGGTGTTCCAGGCCACAAATCCGAAGGCGGCGGTCACAAGGCTCTGATAAAGAAGGGCGGAAAGCACTTTCCCATCCAGATTGACGATCATGCGGCCATCCCATAAATATCCCGCCAACAGAAAGCAGGGGATGCAAAACAGCATGGGGTAAAACACCATCTGAAAGGGTGAAAACAGATGGATAATCCTTTTGGTATAGACCGTGTTAACAGCCCAGAGAAAGGCCGTTGCCAGAATCATTAAATCACCGATCTGAACATCGGCGCCCAGAGTAAAGCATGGCCCTTTTTTTCCTGAAAAAACCAGGACCATTCCCACCGCTCCCATAATCAGTCCCAGGATCTTCTTTTTTGTCATACGATCCCCCGGAATAAACCAATGGGCCAGGACCAGGAGAAAAAACGGCTGAAGGTTCACCATCAGTGTTCCCCTGGAAGCGCTTGTTTTTTCAAGGCCCAGATACAACAGTCCCAGCTGCAGCGTAAAGATAATGGAAATGATCAGAATCTGAAAGGTCTGCCCCTTCCGCAGGGCAAAAGGTCTCCCGGTAAATCTGACCCAGAAGTAGATGGCCGCCACAGCGATGCTGAAACGGAGCCCGGCGGCCGTAAATGTGCCAATTCCCGAAAGACTGTACTTGATCGCCACGGCATTGGCGCCAAACAGCGTACACAGAAAACCGGTAAACAAGGCGGCGGAAAAGGGAATGTCCTGGTTGCTGAGGTTGTTTTGCGTCATTCTGTTTAGTTTAAACCTGCTGTTTAGTTTAAAGCTGGTGTTGACAGGCCGTCAGGTGGATGGATTCGGACGTCCATCGAATCTGTTTGCCGACCAGTTTTTTAGTGATATAGCGGCGGATTTGATCCACCTCGCCCGGGGAAAGTGAAGCGGCCAGCCGTCCCCGGTAACTGGGCCGGGCCGGTATTCTTGAATCCCCGCCTGTTTCCGGGAACCAGCGGGACAGCATCGCCTCCGTCACCAGCATTTCAATGGCTGTTTGTTCAGAGTGGAAATGCTTGATGAGGAGCCCGGCCTGGTCAAAAGCATGGGCGAGATCCTCCCGGGTCCAGTTCACCATGGGGTCATCTGAATCCTCATAGATGGCTTCCTCGGCTGTAATCCATTTTTTCACGAGTTTTTTGTCCAATCCTTCGCGATCCACCAGGTCATAGATCCGTTGGCCGCGGCGCGGAACACCTTCAACAAAAGAGATCGTCCCCTCGGGCGCCAGCACCCGAGTAATGGCCATCACGGCCGCCGCTTTATCATGAACGGGCAGAAGTGCATTCCTCCCCACCACCGCATCAAAGCGAACTTCGCCCTGCCCTTCGGCTGGAACCAGCTTCCCAATTCTTTCCAAAGGACCCGCCATAATCACCGGTCGATCCATTTTGTTCAGGTTTAACGCTTGCGCGCGAAGCCCCGAGGCAGCTCCCTCATCTTCAACCAACGCCCATACGCTCCCCTCCGGCGTACGTCGAACAGCCTCCCATGTCAACAGGCCGGTTCCGGCGTTAAGATCCAATACATTTGAATGACGTTCTATTTCCGCTGCAGCCAGTGCCCGGTCACGAACCCCTGCCAGTTGCATTCCGCCCTGGTTTATGGCCCGCTGCAGCCATCGGTCCCGGGCCCGGTCCCCGGGCGAGAAAGTGAGCACTTCCGGGGGCGCCACAATCCCCCCTTCAACCATGGCAGCCAGCTGGGCTTCCCGACGTTGATTGATCTCTAGAGAAATGCTTTTTTCGTAACCCTGACCCGACGGATGGTAGAACACCTTTCCCTGTAGCGCGTCCGGAAGATACTGCTGGGCGGTCCAGTGGTCCCGATAGGCATGGGGATAGAGATACCCTTCGCCATGACCGAATCCTTTCTTATCCCGGCTCGCATCTTTCAGATGGGAGGGAACCTCTGTTTTCCCTTCCTTCTCCACCGCGTGGAGGGCATCGAAAAAAGCCAGCGCAGAATTACTTTTGGGGGCTGTGGCAAGATAAAGGGCAGCTTCGGCCAGATGAAACCTCCCTTCGGGAAGCCCGACCCGGTCAAAGGCATCAGCACATGCCGTGACCACCCCAATGGCATGGGGATCCGCCAGCCCCACATCTTCACCGGCCAGTATCAGCATTCGCCGAAACATGAACCGGGGATCTTCACCCGCATAAACCATCTTTGCCAGCCAGTAGAGCGCCGCATCCGGGTCGGAACCCCGCAACGATTTGATAAAGGCGCTGATGGTGTCATAATGAGCATCGCCATCTCGATCGTACAGCACCGCCCGCCGTTGAATGCTCTCTTCGGCCACCGCCATATCCACCACAACGGTTCCCTGATCATCGGGGGGTGTGGTTTCCACAGCCAGTTCCAGGGCATTCAACACACTCCGCGCATCGCCGCCGGCCACATTCACCAGGTGGTCCAGGGCATCCGGATCAACCTGCACCTTCAACGTCCCATACCCCCGTTCCGGGTCGGCCAGCGCCTGAAAGGCGATCGTACGCAGGTCTTTGTGCCCCAGGGGTTCCAGGCGGAAAATGCGACTGCGGCTCACCAGGGGCGGGTTAACGGAGAAATAGGGGTTTTCAGTGGTGGCGCCCACAAGGATCACCGTACCATTTTCGACCCATGGCAGCAAAGCATCCTGCTGGGCCTTGTTCCACCGATGAATTTCATCCACAAACAGGATTGTCCGACGTTCATGTTCATCCAGGAGCCGTCGTGCGCCGGAAATGGCCTCGCGAAGGTCCTTCACGCCGGTCAAGACAGCGTTCAGCGGGATAAAACGGCTGCGGGTGGTATTGGCAATGACCATTGCCAGGGTGGTTTTTCCGGTCCCGGGAGGGCCGTGAAAGATGATGGAAGAAAGCTGATCCGCCTGAATGGCCCGGCGCAACAGGCGACCCGGCGCGGCAATGTGCGCCTGACCCACAAATTCATCCAGGGTTCTGGGCCGCATGCGGGCAGCCAGGGGGGAATACCCATGGGAATCTTGTTGATTCATACGTCGATCCGGCCGTCGTAGCCACTTTGGCGGAGTCGGCTTTTTTCCCCTGCCAAGGCGGTATCGTCCCCATCCCATATTTTCACAGAGGGAAACAGGGACCGGTCCGTGTGAGGCAAGAATTTCGCCGCACTGAAAAGGTTCATAAACTCCTGGTTCACGTTCAGTTCCAGGTAGGTAATTTGATCCCGAATCTGAAAAAGTAATTCTTGGGCATCCACTCCCAGAAGCGCCATGGTCGCCCCCGCAAGGGATGTATTGCCCAGAGAAACATAAGTTTCCAGGGGCAGATCGGGAATCATTCCGATGTTGATGGCAGACCGCGGATTGATATAGCTTCCAAAGGTGCCGGCCACAAAAAACCGCCCGATATCACTAAACGGAATGTTCACGGTCTTGGAAATGGTCGTCAAAATGGTGTACATGGCGGCTTTTGAGCGGATCAGGCCGTCAATGTCAATCTGGCTGAGGGTCAGGGGTTTACCGGTCCCCGAAACTTCCGCCGGCACCACGATCAGATGCCCGATGCCATCCATTTCCATCAGATGCTTCCCGCAGCGATCCGGCACGAATTTCCCCATCAGATCAACCATGCCCATCAGGAAAAGCTGGCTCACCAGATCGATCAGCCCGGAACCGCATATGCCAATGGGGCCGCGGTCTTGGGTGGCTACCTTAGTCTCGCGCTCCGGAATCATCCCCACAGTGAAAGCGCCCGTATCAGGATCAATCACCACACTGTCGATGACGCCGGGTGCCGCCATCATACCCATGTCGGCAACCCCGCTTTCGAGGGCCGGTCCCGCGGCACCAGCGCAGGCCATGAGCCAGTCCCGATTGCCGATCACCACTTCCGCGTTGGTGCCCACATCCACCAGGAATGAAACCGCCTCATGTTCCGTCATCTTCGATGCCAGGATGCCCGCGATCAAATCACCGCCAAAATAACTGCCCACGTTGGGAAAAACCAGCACTGGCGCTTCCGGGTTAATTTTCAAATTCAGTTCCCCGGCTTTTACGAGATCCGGCCGATTCACCACCGGAATATAGGGTTCCCGGCAAATCCAGTGGGGGTCCAACCCCAGAAACAGATGGGTCATGGTGGTATTGCCGGCCACCGTCATGCCCACGATGGATTTTCGTGCCACATCGTTTTCTTCCGCCAGATTCCCGATTTGGTGGTTGAGTTCATCCAGCACCAGCCCCTGAAGCTTTTCAAGCCCACCTTCCTGTCCCGCGAAATGAATCCGTGTGAGGATGTCCGATCCGAGCTCAATCTGCGGATTGTTAAAGGAAATCTCATCCAGGGTTTCACCGCTGGTCAAGTTAACCAGTCGCAACACCAGGGTGGAACTTCCCAGGTCCAGGGAAAGGCCATAAACCGCCCCCGTTTTTCTCCCATCAAAAACATCGATCAGCCGAAAGCTATCTCCATCCCCATAGACCGCCCCTCCCACACCATAATCACAGGCCCTGAGATCCCGGGACAAGCGCTTCACCAGGGAAAAATCCACCCGGACATCCATCCCGTCGAGACGGTGTCGCAGCCCCTTTACCAGGCGATCCACATCCGCCGTGTTATCGCCGAGGCTGGGTGGCGCCAGTTCTGGTGTTACCAGTTTAATCCATGCGTTGTTTTGCAGCATTTTTCCGCTTCCATATTATTCAGATTCTATTCCCCGATAATCTTTACCAGAACGCGCTTCCTTCGCCGTCCGTCAAACTCCCCGTAGAAAATCTGTTCCCAGGTCCCAAAATCCAGGGCCCCGTCGGTGACAGCCACTACCACTTCCCGACCCATGACCTGGCGCTTCATATGAGCATCGGCATTATCTTCACCCACATTGTGCCGATACTGGGAGACCGGTTCGTGGGGCGCCAGTTTTTCCAGCCAGATCTCATAATCATGATGCAGGCCCGATTCATCGTCGTTGATGAAGACAGAAGCGGTGATGTGCATGGCGTTAACGAGTATGAGGCCATTTGTAATGCCGCTTTCTGCCAGACATTCTTCCACTTGAGGTGTGATATTGATAAAGGCTCTCCGTGTAGGTACGCTGAAAAAAAGTTCCTTTCGATAAGACATCATATCTGCATTCCTCCTTGTGTACCCATCATTATTCCCCTTTTATAATAACATGTTTTGATGATTTTTTAGCCTAAAATGCAGACTGAATATCCCAGAATCATCCCTCTCAGTTTTCCAACATCCATAACCATTCGACTTTTTAATATTTCCACTCACTATCTATTATACCTTGTTTTAGAGTTTTTTGACTCATTTTTTTCAAACAATACAATTTTCGCCATCCATCTATTTGAAAAAGCACTTGAATTAGCCCAATCACAATATCATACCTTCACCAATATTTATCAGGAGGGCCATCAAGGGGTAGTGGGGTACAAATAGTCCTGCTTTGGCACTTGTTAGACAGTTTTAGGGGCCTGTAGAGGGGTTACTCGTCGAGCCCATAGAATCCGTTGCTGTTTTCCGTATAATTCTCTCCCCGTTTGAGCCTTTTTTCCCATTCTGAATTGAATACCCTTCCATATAATTCCTGTAATTGTGAGAAGGTAGAAAAACTATGGTTCTTGCCTTTGACACACAAGGCCGTTTCTTTTATACTTTCCACATAAGAAAGTGACTTCTTATCACTCCAATAACATGTTGCAAAAAGGAAGGCATTCTAATGATTAACAAGAGGTTAATGTTTTTGATGAGTGTGCCATTTATCATATTTCTATCTGTTATTTCGCTGGTAGCTGCAGATGTTAATTTTATAATCGATAGCGAAAAGAACGTCCATCCTATCTCATCATATATATACGGAATCAACACAACAGACGAATCGGATTATAAAGAGCACAATGTATGCCTGACCCGTTTAGGTGGTAATAGGTGGACAGCCTATAACTGGGAGAACAATGCATCTAATGCCGGTATAGATTGGTTTAATCAAAATGATAACTATTTATGTATGGATTTGCCTACCCCAGCTGACTGTTATATCCCAGGTGGAGCGGTGCGATATCATGTAGAAACAGCCCATAATGCAGGTGCTTCAGTTTTGGTTACAGTACCCATTCAGGGTTATGTAGCATCAGACAAAGATGGTGGTGGTGATGTGAACCAAACGCCAGGCTATCTTAATACACGTTTCCATGTCTCGAAGGCCAATAAAGGTGGTGCATTGAGCCTCTTGCCCGATACAACAGACAGTATGGTGTATCAGGATGAATTCGTTAACTGGCTGGAAAGCACCTTTCCCTATGCCAACGCTGATCCCAATCGCACCATATTTTACAGTCTTGACAACGAGCCTGACCTCTGGGCAAGTACTCACCCACGTATCCAACCGGAGCCTATAGCATATGAGGCACTTCTCAGCAAATCTATTACGTTCGCTTCCGCCATCAAGGATGTCGCACCTCAGTCGCTCATCTTTGGACCGGTAAGCTATGGCTGGTATGGGTACGTCGCTCTCCAGGGCGCCCCTGATGCCGGTGGGCGTGACTTTCTTGATTTTTATCTCAGTTCGATGAAAGATGAAGATGATAGAACAGGACGCCGACTTCTAGACGTTCTTGATTTGCACTGGTACCCTGAGGCTCGTGGAGGCGGGGTACGGATTACCAGCCCTACCAATAACGATCCTCCCGTTGTTGAAGCCAGAATCCAGGCCCCACGTTCCTTGTGGGACCCAACCTATGTCGAGGATAGTTGGATTATTACAAGCCTGGGCGGCGAGGCTATTCATCTCATCCCTCGTATGTACAACAAGGTCGAGACGCATTATCCCGATACCAAATTGGCATTTACCGAGTATTACTACGGCGGTGGCAATCATATCTCTGGGGGGATCGCCCAAGCTGATGTTCTCGGTATCTTCGGACGTGAAGGCGTTTTCGCAGCTACCCTCTGGCGTATGGGAACAGACGATAGTTTCATTTATGGTGGCATCGATATGTATCGAAACTATGATGGAGCGGGCAGCACCTTCGGTGACACCAACATATCGGCCTCCACCGACGACATTGAGCATACCTCAGTTTACGCCAGCGTAGATGCAGGAGACCCCGACCGCACGGTTCTGGTGGCAATCAATAAAACTGCAGCATGGCTTAATGTTGACATTCAGGTGATCCACCCACGAGAATTCGGGTATGCAGAAGTCTATCAACTTACCTCGTCATCCGCAACACCACAACAGCGACCGAACATTACCACGATAACAGGCAATGCCTTTTTATATACCATGCCTCCTCTAAGTGTCTCTACCCTGGTTCTTGACGGAGTATCTTTGCATCCCCTAAATCCTACTCCAGACATCAAGGCGAATGGATCAGACGAGCCATTGACAATCTCTCAAGGGGAGTTATTAACGATTGCAGTCTCCCTTGACCCCGGAGACCTCAGCGGAGCGGATGCTGACTGGTGGGTGGCCGCCCACACCCCCTTTGATCCACCCCTGGATTGGTATACCTATGTGTATCCCGAGGGTTGGCGGTACGGTATCCATGTTTGTGCACAGACGCCCCTTTATGAGCTCACACCCTCATTCAACGTGCTGAATACGGTCCTTCCCGCAGGCAATTATATCTTCTACTTCGCTGTTGACGGCAATATGGACGGAGAACCTGACGCCACTTGGCTGGACTCCATTGAAGTCCATGTTAAATAGTGCCCGAACGAAAATCCGAAATTTCCCTCCAGCGCGGAGCTGCTATCGGAAGTATTGATAGTGTAAAATCGGATTTTCCTTTTTCAAATTGTCTTTTTCTGTGGTTTGATACCGAAAATGTGTTCAACGTTCAAAATTGAGCACACCTATCCACAGTAAGGGAACTTCCAAAAAATAATCTACGCATCCTGCTTGCCCTTTTGCCCGTTTTCTACGTTGTGACAACAGGCACATAGCTCACTATGCACCTGATATCACGCCTTGAATACGAACAAAAGTTCTGCGCGATATGCGTATATTATTTTCTTCCAGTTCCCTAAGTAGACCGAAGATCAAGAAATGAGATTATGCGGCTGCCATCAGCTTTTTCTTTTGCTTCCTTTCAAAGCGCTGCACTCTCTTCAGTTCTTTCTGTTGAAGGATGTGTCCAGCGATTTGAATATTTCGCCCCAAAATGGCTAACCCTACATAGCGCTCAAATCCGTTTATGCCATGGTCTCGGCAGCGGTCTAGGCCATGATTTTCCAAAGCGTTTATAGTGGACTCCACTGCGGAATGCTTTCTCCGGGCCTCACGGAACTCTTCAGAGCTTTCAATTTGATTTAAAGTTCCTGGTACGATAACCGCCATTGTACTTGTTCACAATACGCTGGAATTCGTATCGTGGAAGTAAACTCAGGAATTGGGAGAATACATATTGTCGACCAGGCATTGCTCATTCTTGATGATAGAAGATTAGCAGTACTGCTGTCCGGTTGAGCATTATAAAGAAACTCAAATAGCATGACAACACTTTAAGGCTGAATTAGAGCTCGCCATGGTCAGAATATTAGGAAATTTCATTATGTTACGCTAAAATTGGGCAGTCTTTGAGTTTTTCAGGAATCTTTTATCTAAAAAACATTTTTGCACTATATAATAATATATATCAAGCACTTACGATGAATTAAGAAAAGTTAACCGGACAGCAATGATGCATCATATTGAAATATGCCGCACTCCCGTATTCGACGGCCATGTGGAGCAGTGCACTGAGTGCGGCTTTAAGCAGACAAGAGATGAAGATCCGGGATTCGAATATGTGTGACCAGCCTTCACTTCAGGGCTTGCTTTTCCCGCCCTCATGAACCGAAGCTTTCCTCAACTCTTCTCTGCCTCCTCATATAATAAATAGACCCAAATCCCAAAAGGATTGCAAAGATTATCATCCCCCATTCATTCATAGTTGGAATTGGGTCCCCAGTCGGGTTGGTATCACTACCGCTGTTGTTACCGGGCACCGGGTCTGTTGTCCCTGCAGGAGCAGCAACCGTGGCGGTGTTTACTAGCTCGCCTGTTGTTCCTGACGGCAATGTTCCCGTCACCGCAAAGGTCGCAGAAGTCCCCGAGGGCAGTGTCACCAGCGCGTCTATGTCCCCTGTCCCGCTTGCTGTTCCACAGGATGCGCCTGACCCGTTCGGGGTACACGTCCATGCAAACCCTGAAAGGGCCGTGGGCAGTGCGTCTTGTACCCGGGCGTTTGTCGCATCGCTCGGACCCGCGTTTGTTGCCACAATCGTGTACGTGAAAGCATCCCCGGCAACATATGGGTTCGGGCTGCTCTCCTTCGTGATCGAAAGATCCGCACTCACCGCCAAAGTGTCGGTGTCGGTTGCGGTGTTGTTGCCGGGAGTCGGATCTGTTGTCCCCGCAGGTACGGTCACAGTGGCGGTGTTGGCAAGCGTTCCGGTGGCTGATGCTGATACCGTGCCGGTTACCGTGTAGGTGATCGTACTGCCATTGGTCATATTTACGGTATCGCTGATGTTGCCCGAACCCGAGGCCGTGTTGCCACTGACCGTGCCCGTTGTGACACTTGTATAATTTACGCCCGTCAGCACCCCCGGGAAGGTATCCACGACTGTTGCACCGCTCACATTGCTCGGTCCGTTGTTGGTCACCACGATCGTATAAGTGATTCCTTGCCCGGGCGCTGCCGTATTTGATCCGTCTGTCTTCGTAATTGAAAGATCGGCTACCGGGGTGGTGACTGTTTCACTATCTGTGTCCGACGTCACTCCTCCCGCCGTGGCCGAAGCCGTGTTCGTCACAGACCCCGCTGTGACATCTGCTGCCTGAACCGTATATGTGGCCGTACAGGTAACGCTTTCACCCGGGTCCAAATAATTGTCTAAATCGCCCACCGTGCTTACTGCCGGGCAGGTTTCGTCGGTCGATTTGTCGTCCGCAACCGTCACCGGGCCAAGAAGAGAAGCAAAACCGTCATTCGTCACCACGTAGCTGTAGTGCAATACATCTCCTGCGGCTGTGAAGTGAGTCTCCGTCACGTTTTTGACAATGGTCAATCCGGTTGTACCATACTCTGCTGTCGATGTGGTGGAAGGCGTTTCGGTGCTGTCTGCCGTTGCGGTATTATCATTTAAACCGGATACCGATGTCACGGGTCCCACCGTGCAGAAAGTCGAACCGCCTATTGCCAGCGAACCATCCAGATCACAGACCGTCACATCCGGATCCGGATCAGTGACAGTCACCGAATTGAGCGCTGTTTCCCCATCGTTGGAAACCGTGAATCTATAATAGACATTTCCACCGACAGTCGCGCCGACAAATTTGTACCAGTTTAAGTTGTCAGTGGAAATCTGCTTATTCAAACTGATAAGGGCCACTGGATCGCTTACAAGCAGCGTCGCAGAAGCTGCATCGCCATTTCCGCCTTGAGTGGAGGTAACCGCACTGGTGGTGTTTGCTTTGCTGCCGGTGGTCGCGCCGGTAACCGTAACGTTGAATGTACAAGTGGTGTTTTGTGCAAGGGACCCGCCGGTGAAAGAAATCAAGCTTGGTGATGTAGTCGTCAATGAACCCCCGCATTTTGCGGTTGGGCCACTGTCGGCGATGGTCAGACCCGAAGGCAGGGTGTCGGTAAAGCCAATGCCGGTAAGAGCGGTAAGCTGATTCGGATTGGTAATGTCAAACGTCAATGTAGAATCTTCACCCGTCAGAAGTGATGTTGGGGAGAAAGACTTGGAAATGGTGGGGGGCGCAATAACGGTCAGGGAATCGGTAGCGTAATTGGTTGAAGTACCACTCTCGGTAGACGAAATATATCCTGTGACGTTATCGTACTCTCCCTCAGTGGCGCCTGTCACAGTTACACCAAAGGGACAACTGCCGTCGGCGGCAAGCGACCCGCCCGTCAACTCAATTGTCCTTGTGGAGGCGACTGTGGTAAGCGTACCTCCACACTGAGATGAAGTGTCATCAGCTACAGATAGGCCCTCGGGCAGGACGTCTGAAAAGGCTACGCCGGTCAAGGCCTGGTTTCCAAAAGCCGTGTTACTAAGGTTGAAAGTCAGTGTGGAAGTGGCACCTTTCACGATTGGATCAGGCGAGAAGGATTTGGTGATGGTTGGCGCAGGAGCAGTGATACGACAGCCGGTAAATTTAATATCATCATAATCCAGTCCAGCACCTTGATTATTATTGTTCGCGCCAGTCGCAGTGAATCTAAAGGTGGTATTTCCGCTGGTGTTCGTAAGTCCCGTAAAATCAATTGTGTGTAGAGTGAAAGTATTTGCAGGATTTGAAATCGTAAGTATATCCGTAAAACCGGACCCACTATTATAAGAAATGACCAGGCTGTCGGGACCCTGGACCCCGTCATTTTTTACATAAAAACTCATCGAAACGCCGCTGTATTTACTCGTATCAACCACGAAATCTACGTATTGACCAGATCCAGAATATCCCCAAGTTGACCACGCAGTAGTGTCATTGGAACCGCCGGTAGTGACGATATCTGTGTGGTCGGGTATAAGGCTGAGGCAGTAGCCGTGGAAACGTCGGAGGCTTTTATAGCTGGAACTCCTCCAGCCAGATCCGGTGGGTCGGCAGTGGTATCAACCGGAACGGTCCAATTTGCCAACGTCTGACCAGGTATACACGCCGCCGCGGAGGAAGCCGTCAGCGTGTCACTGCCAACATTACCGGTATCTTCGTCGGTGTTGATAAAAAGATGACCGGTGGTATTGGGATAATCACCTTCGGGAGCCGTTACCTTCACCGTAATGGTGCAAACACTGTTGGGCAACAGCGTGCCATTTGAGAACGATACGGACGTGTCATTGGGTGCCGGCACCGGTGAAAAGACACCCGCGCCACACCCGCTATAGGTGACACCTGTCGGGTCATCCACCTTAGATTGAACGGGAAAGTGTCGGTAAAATTAACGCCGCTAATCGTCTCCGTCGTTGGGTTTGACAACTTAAACGTCATGGTGGAAGTGCCATCGGGTGATATGGCTTTCGGGTCAAACGCTTTAGAGATCGTCACGGATGCGGGGCTGATGATGTCAACAATTATGGAACTTAGCACATAGTCGGCATTATAGTGAAAGCTGCTCCCCGAAAAATCGTAGATTAGGCTGTTGAGGGTCTCGCTGGTACCGGCCCCACTGAGGATCTTGACGATGTATGTCACGACCACGTCGCCACCTGCTTTGCCAATCCCGCCGATACAGGAGCGGTAGTTAGGACTGTCGGGATCATTTTCCCACAAACATGCGTCCAAATACAGCTTATCCTCTGGGGAAGAAATATGGTCGGAAGAATCCGCGGAGAATGTTGTTTCAACAGATTGGATCTGGAAAACGGTGTTCGAAAAGTTAATAAATGACTCTAACTGGTTGTACCCCTGGGTAGCAGTGCTTCCGGCAAGTTCAATGGTATATGTACTGCCAACCATCAGGGTCATAGTCCCACCAGCGGGAATTGTTGTGCCATCCAATTTTATAGACGTAATCCCGTTGCGGTTCTGTGAGATCAGGTGTTCCACGTAAAGCTCGCGCGGCTGGGGAGAGGCGCCTGTTACACCGAGGGAGTCAGTCGCCGTGATATGGTAGCGTCTGGTCTCGTCAAATGCGTTTGAATTTTTTGTGACCTCCACTTCAAAATAGACATCGGAACAAGTGCCCGCTGCGATGGAGGGAATGGTGATGGATGATAGCGAGCCTGGACGTAAATTCATTTAATCATTTGCATTATCCCATACAAAGGCGGCCACTACATTTGTCGCGGTTGTGGTGCCTGTATTACAAATCCGTGCCCCAACCGGAAAACGGTTGGGGCCGTCAGCAGGGCCATTGCTATCAAGTCCAATGATGTTCCATGTCAGGGGTGTGACCGTCAAAATCGCGTCAGCCTGTGCAGAAATCGGGGCTACCAATCCAAAAATGATAACGATCACAAAAAAAATCCTTTTTGCCTTCACACTGTTTCCTTTTCTACGCCATTGAATTTATGGGAGGGGGTAGAGGGGGGTCGCAATAGAAGGGCGTGAGCCAAGTTGGAACAAGCCCGAATAATGACTTTACTTTACTCTTCCACTCTATGATATCTTGATATCCAATATCCCGTTTCGATATGTCCAGACCATGTCCTCAGACCTGGCAGGTAGGGGGAGTTTAATCTCTTTTTGATACTTCCTTTTGCCATCAACGACAAGGCTCAGGGTCTCCTCGTTGATCCCCAGACTGATTTCTTTTTCCTCGGTACCCGGTATCTCAACAACAACATGTATGCCATCATCTTCTTCGAATAAGTCCACAATCGGTTCGCGCCTCTCTACTTCAGGAGGCTTCGCTGATGTTTTGGGTCTTTTTTTGTACCCTCTTTTAAATTCCGGCCCGGAAGTTTTCTCACCGGGGCGCCTGTCAGCTGCAGACCTGCTTCCCATGCCGGATATATTGAATCCATGAGCGATCTGAAATTTGCCATTCCCAGAGGTGGTCATTCCCTGTCCCTTGAGCATTTCTTTTGCTTCGGCTAATCGTTCCAGTTGTTCATCTGTAAGATTTCCCGTGTTTTCGGCAAGTTTGGAAGCAGACTCTATTAACTTGCCGATGTTGCCCAATCCACCTAACAAACCATCAAGGCCTTTGATATTGCCTCCCGCATCTATCTTGAAATTGTCTTCTTTCATAATTTCTCCTCTACATCTGTAATTTCTGCATTTCTCTTTTAGCGCTTGAAAACTCCGTTTCGGATATTTCGAGAGCTTCTATCAATCTCATATCATAGGGATGCTGCTTGATTAAGTCTTTGATCCTTAACTTATTTTCGTGCCACAGCAATAGGCGCTCATGCACCTTTTTTGTTTTTAGCCACCTATCAACTACCTCCGGGGCGAGGCTTACCTTATCCGTCCAGGTCATTTCTTGTCCACTTTGCACTCTAGTGCATCCACCCCCTGCAATTTTTTCCACAACTCTATTGACTTCCTATCTGCCCTTTTGAAAAAGATCTCGTCCGGATTTTCGAGATCAATATAATGTGACAACTCGTGGTAGATTATGGGCCTGAATGCCCCCCAGTGACCCCACAGGGCGTCGGGCACAAATATCAAGACTGCATCTCGGCCATTGACTTTAGCCTTGGCAGCATCCAGGCTGTCAGGCCTCCCGTTTCGTCTACTCTTAACGACCCTGAGTTCGATTTTCCTTGGTGCAAGCTCGGGGAATTTCCCTAAGCATTGATGGAAAATCTCTTCAAGCTCAGGAACTTCTTGATACTCTGATGTTTCCAATACTAAAGTCATAATACCGTTCCTCACTTCCTTATATTCAAAAGTTATATCAAAACAATGTGGTAATCGACACGATGCCTGGTAACCTCTCCCTGCGCCCGGATCAGAAACTATTCGAAGAGCGCTGTTCTCGAGTTGAACAATCAGGTCCTCTTCTCTGACACCCGGAAAGTCACCTATTATCTTTACCTTGCCCTCAGGCTCTTTAAAAATATCGAGATCGACATCATTTTTTGCATGGGTCTCGAGGCTTTGCCTCTTCCTGCCATTTTTCCGGGGCCTTTTGTAGACATGACCGGAAAAGCCTTTATCCCTTTTCGGTCCTCGTGATGCCCCTCCGTTTACCGGGTAGGTATCTCTCATTACAGTTCTTGGTGGAATAGAACGAATACCCATAACACAGCTCCTAACTCATTTTTTCAGATTGCTGATCGATTTCAAAAGCTTCTCAGGCGAGAAGGGTTTTTCAATATAAACACAGAGACCGAGCATCCCCGCCTCTTTTCGAATGACCTCATTACCATAGGCCGTCATGAGGATGCATGCCAGGCTCGGGTTCTTTTTTCTGGCCGTCAAAATGAGATCCAGGCCATTCATACCCGGCATTCTGAGGTCGGTAATCAATAAGTCAACCAGTTTGGTTTCCCCGGAAATTTCTATTATCTCCAAAGCCTTACTGGCATTTTCAGCCACAACTACCCGGTGGCCGAAACTGGAAAGACCCACCTTAAGCGCAGTAAGTGTACCAGCATCATCATCCACAACCAAAATTTTCACAAAATTGCCTCTTCTGTACTAAGACTCAAACCACGGCCCAAAAAGGGGCGGCGAATAAATGTCCTTTTTTTGCACAATGCATGCCAGTGAAGCAGCTTTTAAAGAAAGGTATGAAATATCATTAAATTACGGGGTGTTATAGATGGTTTACTGGGGAAAGCTAATTATGGAAAAAATTAAGGGTAGGTCATACACCACGTCATTTTGACGCGGAACGCTATTCACTTCTCAATTATGATGAGGTATTTTAAGGCATTAACCATCAAGTGCCGACATGACTCATCTGCGTCATTTTGGCGCTGTTGACGATTCATCAAATTCTTTCAATTTTCTCTGAAGCGTTCGCAAGCCGATGCCAAGAATCTTTGCGCTCCGGGTGCGGTTTCCGTCCGTCGCCTTCAACACCCGGTAAATATGACCCCTTTCAAGTTCACCCAAAGAGAGCAACGATTCACTTTCCGGCAGAGAATCTCCCTGAAGGGGCGCCAGGTCACGGGCCGAGGACAAGGTCAGGATGTCCCCATTTTCCAAGACTGAAGCGCTGGCGATTATGTTTTCCAGTTCACGAACATTACCCGGAAAAGCATATCCTAACATACGGTCAGCTAACTCCGTGGAAAGAGAGTCAATCTTTTTCTTGTTTTTTGTTGCATGTATTCCCAGGAAATGGCGTGCCAATGGCAGGATATCCTTTTTCCTCTCTCTGAGCGGAGGCATCTTGATATGGCAGATATTCAGACGGTAGAATAGGTCGGCTCGAAAACGGCCTTCTTTGATCTCTCTGCTGATGTCGCGGTTTGTAGCGGCAATAATTCGCACGTCAATACTGCTGGCTTTCGTGGTGCCGAGACGATAGAGCTCTCTTTCTTGTATGACCCGCAGGAGCTTCCCCTGCAGCGAGGGTTTTAATTCCGTTATCTCGTCCAGGAACAGGGTACCGCCCTGCGCTGACTCAAAGAAACCCCTTTTCTCGCTCGTTGCGCCGGTGTAGGCGCCCCTGACATGGCCAAAGAACTGATCGTCGAAAAGCGACTGGCTGAATGCTGCCATATTGACGGCCAGAAACGGGCCGCTTGAACGGTCACTCAGGCTGTGGAGAATACGGCCTAACATCTCTTTGCCGGTCCCGGACTCACCGGAAATGACCACGTTGTAATCGGTAGGGCCAACAGCTTCAGCCTGGTGAAAAACCAGGGCCATTGTCTCATCTTCCGCCACCGTATTTTCGAAGGCCCACGGATTTTTTAAATCCGAAAATGATTGTTTTTTCTCAAAAAGGGCCAGCCCGTGCCTGAGATTATGTCTCTCAAGGGCACGGTTGATGGCTATTATAAGCTTTTCACTGTTAAAAGGCTTGACCAGGTAATCAAATGCCCCGAATCTCATGGAACGGACAGCTGAAGGGACATCATCCATGGCCGTTACCATGACACATTCTATATCCGGAAATTCTTCTTTTATCTGTTGAAGAAGATCCATCCCGCTCATGTGAGGCATCATGATATCCAGCAACACGAGTGTAAAGCCATGCTTCCTGATTAATTCCATGGCACGCCTGCTGTCAGAGACAAGGGCAGGTTCATTCATGCCGGAGCTAACTAAGGTAGCCTTTATGCTCAGAAGAAGACCGTCGTCGTCATCGACGACCAAGATGGGGGTTTTTTTTGCAGGTATCGATTCCATTTCAAAAATACGCTATGAAATTTAAGTGCCTAAATCACCCTTTTCAGGCCAGAATATCATCGACCGCTTTAATGAAATCTCTCATATCAAAAGGCTTGCAAAAGACATCAGTAAACCCCAATTCCGCCACCTCTTTCAACTTGGGGTGCTTCGGGAATCCGGTAATAATGATTACTTTCATGTCGGTTAATACGGGCTCGGCTTTTATGGCACGGCAGACTTCAAGGCCGTCCATTTCCGGCATGAAAATGTCGAGGATAAGGAGATCGGGACGGAAAGTTGCAATCTTGATAAAAGCCTCTTTTCCGTTGGATGTCTCTTCTACCAGATAAGTGCGATCCCTTGTAAGAGCTCTTATCAACATATCCCGAACCGATTTAACATCGTCAACAAGTAAGATCTTGGCTGCTTTCGGTTCAACGATAGCCGGAAAGAGCAGCGTGAAAGTTGTTCCTTCTCCTTCCCGACTCTCGAATGTGATTTCGCCGTCATGGGCCTTGACCAGGCTGTAACTCACTGAAAGGCCAAGACCTGTGCCACCTTCAGCCTGTTTATCGGTAACAAACGGGTCAAAGATTTTGTCAGAAATGGATGGAGAGACCCCTCGACCATCGTCCGCTATTGAAAGTCTTATGCGGCCCTCTTCTTCTTGAAATAGTGTAGCAATCCTGATCTCACCCCGGTTGTGGCCGACTGCTTCGACGCTATTTATGGTCATATTAAGAATTATCTGTTCAATGCAGTGAAGGTTCCCTTCCATCAAAGGAAGATCATCGGCAAGGTCAAGTTCAAGATGAACACCTGATTTCTTAATGGTAGTTCCCGCAAGCTTTACGGCATTAGTCACGGCGGTGTTTATCTGAATCGGCCTCTTGTCCACAACGCTTGACTGTCTGGAAAAACTTTTCAGGCTGGAACCGATTGTGGCTACCCGGTTTGCGGCCATTTCCATATCAGTAAGTAGCTGACCCAAATTCTCTGCCAGGAATTCATAGGTTAAGCCACCATATTTTAGATCCGGATTTCTTTCGGAATACTCTTTCAAAACAGGAAGCAGATCACGCCAGAGCTTCTGCAGAAGTGGCATATTGAACATGACTTGGCTGAGGGGATTGTTGATCTCATGGGCCACGCCTGCCACAAGCGTTCCCAGGGCATCCATCTTCTGCGCCTGATAGAGCTGCTGTCGGCTCTCCTGCAGAGCCACCTCCGCCTCCCTACGGTTTGTTACATCCTGTGTGAGAATCAAGATTCCCTCGACCGCGCCTGAGAAATCTAACATGGGAGCAATGCTTGTGTCCCAGAATGTAGTCCGTTCCTGACTTCCTTCCTTGATTATTAACTTGAAGCCATATCTACTCTGTGCCTTGCCGGAATCCCTGACCTCCAGGAACCATTCCTCTGTCTGGTCCCGGCTCCCGGGAACGTAATCGAAATAGGACATCCCCAGGGCTTGCTCCGGGGTATAAGGGGTATAGATCCGAATGAGTTCTGCGTAAGCACGATTATATTTGCGTAAGACAAAATTATTGTTCAGGAATGCGACCCCTGCAGGAATATTGTTGCTGATGGAATCACTCAGCAGTTTTTCTTTCGAAAGCGCTTCTTCTGCTCTCTTGCGAGCACCAGATTCCTTTTCTAATTCTCTGACCCTCTCTGCTAATTCCTCATATCCAGGTTTTTCGACCATCGAAAAATCTCCCGACTACGCAAAATAAAATATCCTGCTATACAGCGCCTTCAGCTATCTGATAATATCCGGGGACACTTCCGATAACATAGTGTCTTATGGCTAAAATCGCAAGGGTCATCCGGTCTTTCATAAGAATCGGGTCTCGCGAGATATGATATCTGGTTTACCTGCTTTTCTCTTTCAGTGCCATCAACTGCTGCCAGGTTCCCCTCTCCAGAAAACTGCCAGCCACATTCTTCTCCATTTCTTCAAAAAGGCTGAAAGGCGTTGCAAAGGTCATGACATCGGTTTTCAACATCCGCTTCAGGGCCACCCTGGCGGAGATGTCGTTCAAGCCCAGAACCGCACGGGGATATTCTGTTTGGGCCTCTTGAAACGGGTAGATGCCGATATTCTGACACCCGGCAGCAAATGGAAAGATCACATTTTCATTGCCCCGGCGGCCGTAATTGGCCAGGACACTCAAGGCGGAAATCTGGTCCATGTCCCCTAGAAAAACGACCACTTCGGGAACCTCTCGGGCAGGGTCCACTTCTTTGAGTGGCTTGAACACCACATATTCATGGGGGATATCCGTGATGGGCAGATTTTCAACGAAATCCTCCACCAGCTCGGGGGTCCGGGCATAGCGTTCGCCGTGAGCAAAATTGTCATACATTTCCTTGTTGAGGAACGGCTCCAGTTTTTTACATGCCTCCCGGCCCTTCTCCCATGCCCCATTCCCGACGGAGAGAAAGTAGGAAAAACACTCTTCCCCTCCCAGAAAATTTTTGTACTCATTTCCAAAGCCGAGGCCAACCGCACCGCCGGGACAACCAAAGGTTTTCCGGTCAAACACCGCTGTGGCCCCCTTCGTCGCAGCCCCCAGCATGAACATGGCACATCCCCATTTCCCCTCCTTGAACTGCCGTGCCTTTTCAAGCCTTTCATCGCTGAAAAGAATGGCCACCGGTTCGAAACGCATCCCCGTTTCCCTGGCAATTGCACTTTCCATGGTCAAATCCTCCTTTCCCAGCACCTGTCACAGATGTTGTTTTTTCCAGAAAAAAACTGTAAGGAAATTCCGTTTATTCGTCAAGGACAAATAAGCAGGATTCAACTGGAGATGAAAGCAGGAAAAATTATATGAACAGGGCCTTAAAATCAACGCTTTACAATCCCATTCAACATTGATAGTTTTTTCGGCCAGTGCATGCAAAAAAGTTGTTTTTTATTTCGGCGGACACGCATCTCCGGAGTTCATGATGGTCAGAAAAATTATCTCGGGCGGGCAGACCGGTGCTGATCGAGCGGCCCTTGATTTCGCTTTGGAATGGAACATTGCTCACGGCGGCTGGATACCCAAAGGACGAAGGACGGAAGATGGGAAGCTGCCCCAAAAGTACCGGCTCAAGGAAATGAACAGCACCGACTATGCCCGTCGTACCGAGCAGAATGTGATCGATTCTGACGCAACCCTCATATTCTCCCACGGCAAGCTGACCGGTGGATCCCTGTTAACACAAAAAATGGCCCTGAAAAGCGGACGGCCCTGGCTTCATATGGACCTGCTCCAAACCAACAGCTTCAGCGCCGCCCAAT
Source organism: uncultured Desulfobacteraceae bacterium (assembly GCA_964588535.1). Classification (GTDB taxonomy): domain Bacteria; phylum Desulfobacterota; class DSM-4660; order Desulfatiglandales; family Desulfatiglandaceae; genus NaphS2. Next base: position 16,267 of record CAZPQA010000006.1, on the reverse strand, counting down.
CCATTCACACATGGATAAAGAAGCAACACATCGGTGTTTTGAACGTGGCGGGCCCCCGACAAAGCCAGGATAGTCGAATATACCGCGCCACTTTTGACATACTGGAGGCCGCCTTTCAATTATCCATGATCAGTACCCACACGAGCCCATCCGTCAGCCGGCGTTACCCCCTGCCTGAAAATGTGGATGAAGCGGTTGAACGCCTCCTTACGCTTCTGACATTGAAAGATAAGAGTAAAATCGCTCGAACGGGCAAACGGGATCTCAAGAGTCTGGACCGCACGCTGGGCCGTTATATCGCAAATAACTTCGGCCTTCGGGAGGAGAATGATGCGCTCATCTCATCCTGCGGTTTCATTCTGGGGAAAGGATCCATCCAAGAAGAGGAAGCGATCTCCCTCATCATCAAAAAGCTCTGGGAAAAACTGCAATCATCCCATAGTTTGAGGGTCGTCCGTTGACCTTTCCTGGAAACCTGGCGTTAACATGACTGCAGCAGAAGAAACCATAGCGGATGAAAACGCCGCCACGCCGGGATCTCTTTATAAAAAAATCGGCATCGCATCCCTCATCATGATGGCCTCGGTCTTTTTGAGCCGGGTCATCGGACTGCTTCGCGAAGTTGTCATCGCCTATGTGGGCGGGACCGGGGCGGCGGTAGACGCTTACCAGATGGCGTTTGTGCTGCCGGAAATACTGAATCATGTGGCGGCTACGGGCTTTCTCTCCATTACCTTCATCCCCATCTTCAACAAGTATCTGGTCAGCAACAGGGAAACAGAAGGATGGCGGATTTTCTCCCTCATCCTTTCCTCATTTGGAAGCCTGTTGCTCCTTTTCATTGTTGCAGCCTGGTTTTATGCGGATCACCTCGTGGCACTGTTCGCGCCGGGCATTGACGATCCGGCGATCAAAGCACTCACCATCCGAATGACCCGTATTGTCCTGCCGGCCCAGTTCTTTTTCTTTATTGGGGGCCTTTTCATGGCCGTACAGTTTTCAAAAGAACATTTCCTCATTCCCGCGCTGGCCCCCCTCCTCTATAATCTGGGCATTATCACAGGCGGCCTTGTACTCGCCCCCTGGATCGGCATTGAAGGGTTCGCGTGGGGCGTACTGGGAGGCGCTGTGGCGGGAAATTTTGCAGTGCAGTGGTTTGGCGCCGCACGTCTTGGCATGCGGTTCAAGTTCTGTTTTGAATGGACCCATCCGGACTTAAAGCACTATTTCCTTCTGACCCTTCCCCTTATCCTGGGCCTCACCATGACCTTTTCAACAGAGTTTTTTTTCAGGTTCTTCGGTTCCTATATGCCCCGGGGCGCTGTGGCGGCCCTTAACTATGGACTCAGGATCATGTTCATTCTCGTGGGCCTCTTCGGCCAGGCCGTGGGCACCGCATTTTACCCGTTCATATCCCGTCTGGCCACGGAAGGGCGCATGCTCGAAATGAACCGGTTGCTGGATCGAACGGTGCGTACCCTCTCCATTGTCATCCCTTTTTCTGTCTTTCTTATGGTTATCCGTCATGAGGCGGTTTTCATGCTCTTCCAGCGGGGCCGCTTTGATGCCGCCGCAACCGCGTTAACCGCCCATCTTCTGCCTTTTCTACTGCTGGGCGCCTTCGCCTTCTCAGCCCAGACCATAGTGGTGCGGGGGTACTATGCCTTGCAGAATACCCTTTTCCCAGCCCTTCTGGGGACAGCGGCGGTGTTGCTGAGTATCCCCGTTTATATATTGAGCATGCAACGGTTGGGCGCATCCGGCGTGGCCCTGGGGGTTTCGCTTTCCGCGTTCATGCAGGTAGCCTTACTTTACATCTGCTGGAACCGGCGCACCCAAAACAAGAACAGTCGTCACGTCTACGGCGCGGTCTTCAAGATGATGTTGTTAAGCATTTTTCTGGGATCAGCTCTTGAAGCCATCAGACGAATGGTTTTTTCAGACCCGGGTGCCACCACATTTTCCGGGGCGCTCTCGACGTGTGTCGGGCTTGGGGTACTGTTTTTATGCCTTCTTTATGTGGCCTGCAGGATCATGAAAATGGCAGACATTCTTGAGATTTTTGAAAAACCGCTTCAAAAGCTCACCAAACACTTTCGAACGAAAAGGAGTAAAACAGATGAAAGATGAACGCGGGAAATACTATTATCCATTTCCACAAAACAAGAAAGTCCGCATGTATGTTCAGGAAAAAGACGGCATGGTCCATTTCAGACTATGGAATTCAGATGATCCCAAGCTGTGGGAGGAACATGGCTGGATCCCCTACGAGGCCATACGGCAGGCGTCCGCCATGTATGAGCAGAAGAATGATTTCGATCCCAACCAGGCGTATAATCTGGATATTGCAAAGGCGGCGCTGAAAGAATGATCCAGGAAGAATGATTTATTACCGCAAATAAATGGGGTTCGAAAAAATCCACGGCCGAAGGCCGAAAAAAGGCGCACAGCGATAAACTTCAACCCGATAAACACCCGGGGTTTCGACAGCAACAGAAAGACTCGAACCGGTCCGCCGAACCAACGAAATACCGTTTCTTAACAGGCGGATTTCCCCCTTATGCGGTGTTTCCACGAAAAGAGTGCCCGGTTGAAACACCCTTTCTTCCCCCATTTCCAGAGTCGGTCCCCCGTTACAGGTATAATAAAACCTGAAACCCCTGGAAGATGCCAGCCGGTCGTGTGCAATATGAAGCCGACCTTCTTTCATGGCGCCGTAGACTTGTTTTCCCGCGTCAATTGAATCCTTTGCCAGGGGATGCTCCAGCAACAGGTGAATATTGATGGATGAAAGCCCGTCGCGGTAAGACAGGGGGGTAAAGCAAAACGGCCCCCAGCGAAAGAGAGCTCCGTGGGCATCGGAACCGCCAATGGCCACCACCCGTCGCGCTGCACATACCTTGTCCCAGAACAGGAGGGTTTTCCGGCTGGGACCTTTCAGGGCCCAGGTCTTGAACAGCAGAAAAAAGAGACCATGCAGGACTGTTCTAACCCGCTCTTTCCATCGGGATGAAAAATTCCAGATACAAATCCCCGTGTAACCTGTCACCGAAAGATCGTTCCAGGTATAGGCAATGCTGTTTTCCCAAAACGGCATCCCCTTTTCAAAAGGATGGGCCAGAAACCCGAAACCGCCCTTTTCATTCACGCGATCAATGACCGACTGAGGCTTCAGGCCTTTCCCCCGAACCATCTCCCGCAAACCAAAGGCCAGGTAATGGTGAAACCGTCGTCCCAACTCAAGGCCCATCAGGGCCAGCACACCGCCATGATACCCTTCATCTTCAACATGAAGGTTTTTTGCCATATAATCGTGATCATTAATAATAATAAAATCAAGATTTGCCAAAGCCGCATGCCGGGCGATTTCGAACACGGTTTTTGCGCCATCCGAGTAGCGGGTATGGATGTGTACATTACCGGTATATTCGAAGTGATATTCGCCCATTTCCTATTTCCGTGACCCGGATGCCATCAGGGTTTTAATCCCAAGCCCCATGGGTTTCACTATGGCCGTCGCAGTAAGCGCCAGCACGCCCGCAAAAGACAATATCATGTAAACCTTTTCCAAGATGGATATGGGACGGCCTTTCATTTCAGACATAAACAAGAGGTACACCGGACCGGCCTCCAGAACCACAATAGCGCCGATAAACAGGGCACTCACCATCATATACAAAAGGCCGCCGAATCCGGTTGCCACCTGTCCAATATTTTCATGGTCAAACCTGGGATACATGGCGCCAAAGCCGATACCGAGGGACACAATGCCAAATATCATCAGAAACATGGTTCCCGAAGAAAGGAGCATCATAAACCGGGTGACTTCAAGAAAATCGTTGGTCACCACAATCAACACCAGCCCTAGGAAAAGCATGGGAACCAGGAAGAAGAAGTACTTTCCCCACAGGTAACGCCTAAAGCTCATGGGAGAGGAGCGCAGGATCCAAAACGCTTCGCCCTCAGCGCTCACAGCCGTGAAAACAAACCGCACCCCCACCGCCGCCAGGACAAAACCCGCCAGCCCCATGTTCAGAAAAGCCAGTCCATTTTGAAGAAAGTCCAACGGCAACGGGCTTTTCTCCAACGGCAGCACCTTGAAATTATACACATACACCACCACCAGGGCGAAGAGGAGCAACAACTGGGACCATTGGGTATTGTCCCTGAAAAAAACCCGGATATCCTTGGCCATCATCACGGACAGATCCGACTTAAACGGTTTGGTGACAACCCGGATCAACAGGTCAAGAATCCGCTTTCCGCCCATGAGCCTTTTTTTGGCCTCCTGGGCCTTGGAAAACCCGCCAAAATAGATAAAGCAGGCCGTCCAGATATTGAAGACCAACAGGGACAGCGCGGTGGACCAGGTGAGAGCCAGGTAAAAACCCTCCCCTGTCCTTTCGCCCCCCTGCAGACGCCCCCACAGGATCTCCGTGATCCAATGGGTGGGAAGATAGGGCGAATCAGGGGTTTTAAGTGCCGATACGTAGTGCATCACCGACAGGGCAGTCTCCGGATCGACCAGCCTTTCGGGCCTCAAGAACCGAAACAGGAGATACAGGCCCACGACCATGAGGATGGACAGCAACAGAATCACATCCCTTGTTCTCTGGGCCGGAAAAACGTGGACCAGGATCATGGTCAAAAGAATTCCCAAACCTGAAGCAATGAGGCCCATGGCCACCATCAGGTGCAGGAGGCTGCCATAGAAACCCACACCGGGGGCATATACATAACCATAGGCGCCAAGAATCGGTATGGCAAAAATCAGCGCCATCCAGGAACTGTTTAAAAAAGTGCTGAACGCCCGAGCCGCAAAAAGCACCTCCACCGACACCGGCGCCGAATGGCAGAACTCAAGATCTTTGGACAGGTACAGGGTGGATAGGGCGGTGATAATGTTACTGAAAATGAGCAGCGAAAAAAACGTCAGAAACACCATGCTCAAGAGCTCTTTCGCCAGGAGATCGCCGATCATCTCAACGGATTGAAAATAGACCAGCACCCGGGAAGAGAGCACAAACAGGATCAGGCCAAAAACAAGTCCCAGCCCCCCCATGAAAAGCGGTTTTTTGAATCCCCCTCCATGACTCCGACTCAGCCGATTCTTAAAACCCAGGATGCCAGGGCGCAACAGAAGAGTTACATAGCCCATAATTACCCCTCTTTTTCCCGGGTCAACCTCAAAAAGACCTCTTCCAGATTGCCGTCCACGCCGGCTTGCTGTCGAAGGGTTTCACTTGTCCCTTGCGCAATCAGCCGGCCGTCCTGAATAATGGCGATTTCATCACAGATCTCCTGGGCCACATTCAGGGAATGGGTTGACATGAACAGGGTGGCGCCGTTTTCAACCTGATCCTTGAAGATATTCTTAACCAGCCTGGCCCCCTGGGGGTCCAGCCCCACCATGGGCTCATCCACAATGAGCACCTTCGGCCGGTGCACCAGGGCCCCGCACATGACCAGGCGTTGTTTCATCCCGTGAGAATAGCCTTCGATCAACTCCTCCCCCCACCGGCTCAGACCAAAAAGGTCCAACAAATCATTGATGCGGCGGTTCAACTCCCCGTTATTGGAGAGACCGTAAAGTCCCGCCACAAAATGAAGAAATTCCAGGCCTGTGAGCTTTTCATAAAGAAACGGCCGATCGGGTATAAACCCCACGCATTGTTTGGCAGCGACCGGGTCTTTCGCCAGGTCATGGCCGTTAATAATAATCTGACCGTCACTGGGCATCAAAACGCCTGCCATCATCTTGATGGTCGTCGTCTTCCCCGCACCATTGGGCCCCAGGAACCCGAAACGAGACCCCTGTTTTATCTCCAGGTTTATCCCGTCAACGGCCCGGAGGGATTTGTACCTTTTGGAAAGATTGATCAATCGAATCATGAGTATAGTCCACGATATCCAATTGCAGTTTGCCCATCAGGGCCATCAGTTCGGCCTGTTTCTCCAGTCCCCCGTGGACCAGTTTAATATGGGTCGCATCAGTGGGCATCTGGTTGAGCGTGGCATCCATGGAAATCCAGCGACCGAGATACGCTTCGGTCCATGCATGATAGAAGAATCGATGGTCCGTGTAAACAATCCCCACACACTCCCGTGCGGGGATACCGGCAGCCCGAAGGAGCGCCGTCAACAATACCGCGTGTTCGTTGCAGTCGCCCACCTTTGTTTCCAGAACCGCCAGGGCGTCAGGAACACTGACAACGGGCCGTTTTTCAACATTTTTATAGACCCAACCCATCAACTTTTGAGCCACAACCCGCAAATCCGTCTCACTCCCCGCAATTTCCCTGGTCTTTTCCACGAGGGCTCGGTCATCACTCTGAATGTTGATTCCGGGTAAAATAAAGGGCTTCATATGGGGCGCCATATCCGCTTCTGACAGCTTCGAAGCGGCACTCGAAGGCACGCTTTCCTGACGGATCTCCAGCATATCCTCTGTCAGTTTCTGCCGCCCCTCATTCAACACCGAAAGGTTAAAACCGGTATCTAAAAGCCCTGCCACCTTGACTTTCAGGTAGTTGATTTCACGGGGCTGTTTCAAGATCTCTTTTACGGGGATGGCGGCAGCATCATAAAAATCAGCCCCGGCCGAACCCTCCACATCCAGGGGCGCACGGGCTTCATCGGAACGGACCAGGGTCAATCCCATAAAGCCCTCTTCTTTCAACAAAACCCCTTCTTCATCAAGCCAGAAAACCAACGTCTGTCCCCAAACCTTTGTTTCAAGGCGGAAGGCGGGGTATTCTCTGTCGTTTACAGGGATGACCGTCTTGTCGGTGACCTTGATCAGCATTTCCTTGTGAGAAAGAATGGAAGGGTCAAAGAAGGTGAATTGAAATTCATCGCCGATTCCGAGAGCACGCCCTTTGAAAAAACCCAGGATGCCGGCACCGATGGTCAGTGGGCCGGCGAGCGGAATCAGATGATCCTTCTTCTGGTCGCCTTCGCCCACTTCCACAACCATTCGGTTTGATTCAACTTTTCCCGATACGCGGAAACGAACCACGCCGGAATCAATGACCAGCCGAAACTGTTTCAGCGAAAACCCTTGGTCCACCACGGCCCGGGTGGTCATACGCATGACGCTCGGCTGCCCCATCAGGTTCAGTACCAGCACCATTTTTTCTTCAATCAGTTGATCCCTGCCGAGCGGGCTAGCCCTGGTTTCAGAAAAACCGACCTTTTTCCCCTTGAGATAGATCTCCATCCAATCATGCTGAAACCGTTCAGAGGATTCGAGTTCCGCCTGAATCGGGGTCCCCGCAACCTGATCAACTTTATGGAAATGCGTTTTGCGAATCAGCAAAACCACCATCACCAACCAGAGTGCAACGATACCCGCCCCCAGGAGATAGAACAGCTTTCTTTTCTTGATCAGGGCCATGGATCGAGGTATGAGGGGGTATATGGCGCTACGTAAGACAGGGAAAACGAAACCGTGTTAAGCGACGGGGTGACCCGAGGATTTGTTTTGAAAGATGAACATCGAACATCGAACATCGAACGTCCAACATCGAATGAAAAGCAAACGCCCAATGGCGAACCTTCAACAGCCATTTCTGATCCTTCTTTTTTCTCATTCAACGTTCGATGTTGGACGTTGGATGTTCAACGTTCATCTTTCCCTTACATCTTATATTTTCCAAAGTCGTCAGGATCCAGATTTTCCAGTATTTCCTGCCACTTTTTTCCTTTCTCAGTCTTATCCTGGGCAACGGCTTTCAAATCGATCTGGGTTGACCGGCTGATGACATCTTCAGAAACAAAAATAGGCGCGTCCAACCTGAGTGAAAGGGCGATGGCATCACTGGGTCTGGCATCAATGGACATTTTCTTATCGTTGAATTCAATATTTATGCGCGCGTAGTACGTATTGTCCTTGAGATCACAGATCTCAATTTTGCTGACCCCGATATGAACCATGTCCATCATGTTTTTCAAGAGATCATGGGTCATGGGCCTGGAAAACTTAATACCTTCCAGCTCGCTGGCAATGGCAGTAGCCTCCAGCAAACCGATCCATATGGGAAGTGTACCATCCCCATCAATCTCCTTGAGAATGACAATCGGGCTGTTGGTGATAGGATCAACGGTTAAACCGGATATGGACATAGGCGTATACATAATTTCCCCCGGGAATTTTCAGCTTGACTGAACTGCATCATCGACTGTTATTTTTAACCATGCAATTGTTTTTGTCAACAACCGTATGGACAACCCGGTAAACGATTTATACACATCTGAGAAAGCATATGAATCTCACGCGAACCATTTGTTCCTTGCCAGAACCTTTCATGGATTGTAGAATTCACCCTGAATCTTTTTCCCAGAGCATCTGCCTGAGGAACATTGAAACCGCACACAACTGTTTTTAAGGAGTCTAATGAAGAACAAAAAACCATATTTTCCCTTTGTGGTCGATTACAAACCGCGATTTTTCCTGAACTGGATTCTTTATAAACTGTTCAAACGGGTCCGCTACAACGAGAGCATGGCCTTGAAATTAAAAGCGATGCACCGGGAAGGGACGGTGGTCTACGCCGTGAAATACCGGGGGCGCCTGGACTATCTGCTTTACCACTATCGTTATTTAACCAGCCGCCTGCCCTACCCTAAAATCGCCTTCAACCTTAACATGGCCCTTGTCCTTCCTCTGGGCCAGCTCTTCAAGGTCTTCAAGTTCTACCTGTCCGGCGTTCTCAGGGAAGGCCGTTTCCCAAGTCCCTTCAAAACAGGCTTTTATGAAAAAGCCATTCAAAAAGGTACGTCCGCACTGGTATTCCTGGTGGATCCTGTGGGATTCACCAGGCATTTCATCTATGCAGAAAAGGACCCCTTGGCTTTTTTGCTGGAAACCCAGAAAAAAATGACCCGTCCCATCTTCGTGGTTCCCCAGTTGATTCTTTACAAAATGACCCCTGAAAAAAGCCGTCACAACCTCCTTGACATTTTCTTCGGATTTAAGGACAGGATCGGTTTTCCCAGAAAAATCGTCCTCTTTTTCAGACACAACCGTCGCGCATTTATCGATTTTGGGGAACCCCTCAACCTGCAACAGGTCCTGGCAAGCAAACCCTCGGACCTCTCACTGGAAAATTTGACAGCGGAAGTCAGAAAAACGCTTCTTGAAAGCATTGATCAGCAAAAACGGGTCATTCTGGGACCGGTCTTGAAATCCAGACAGCAATTTAGAGAAACCGTTCTAAGTGACCCGAAAGTGATCGAGGCCATCGAGAAAAACGCTTCCGAAAAGAAGACCGGCCTGAGACAGAGCAAGAAAAAGGCGGTAGCCTATTTCGATGAAATCGCCGCGGATTTCAACATTGCTTTTATACAATTCTCATTTATCGTATTGAGCTGGGTTTGGAAAAAGATGTTCCAGGGCATCGATTTAGACCCGGAAGAGCTGGCTAATCTCAGGGAATGGAGCCGAAAAGGGCCGGTGATCTATGTGCCTTCGCACAAGAGTCATGTGGACTATCTGGTTCTCAATTTTGTCCTCTACGTAAACCATCTGCACATTCCCAGAACTGCCGCAGGTAAAAACCTTGGCTTCTGGCCCCTGGGAAATTACTTCAGAAAAACGGGTGCGTTCTTCATTCGAAGGACTTTCAAGGGCGCCCGACTCTATTCAACGGTTTTTTCACGTTATATTAAGGCACTCCTTCACGAGGGCACCCCTCTGGAGTTCTTTATTGAGGGCGGCAGAAGCCGAAGCGGGAAACTGATCCTTCCGAAAATCGGGTTCCTCTCCACCCTGGTCGATGCCTACCGGGAGCACTATTGCGAGGATCTCATCTTTGTTCCGACATCCATCGTTTATGATCGCATTCTGGAAGGACAGGCATACCTGAAAGAACTGGGCGGGGGTAAAAAGAAAGCAGAAAACCTGCAACAGTTTGTGGGTATCAGACGGTTCCTGAAAAAAAAATATGGGAAAATCTACATTCGCTTTGGTCAACCTATTTCCCTCAAGCAATACCTGACCGAAAACCCATATCTGGAAGACAAAAAGCATAAACAACTGGCATTTCACATCATCAGGTCCATTAACAAGGCCACCCTGGTAACGCCGATGGCCATCATGGCATCCGCCATTCTCGCCAAACACCGCAAGGGTTTTCAAATGCAAGAAATAACGGAAACCGCCGAGGCATTTCTGGAATTTTTGAAAACACGCGGTGTGCCTGTTGCCGACTCCCTTCAACAATGTGAAAAAGCCATTGCCGAGACCCTTGTCGTCCTGTTGAGAAGCAATGTTCTGGAAGCCATCAAGGATATAGATGAATCCGAGATGTTTTATTATGCAAAGGAAGAGAAAAAGCCGGAATTGGAATTCTATAAAAACAGCATGATACACTGTTTTATTCCCCAGGCCTTTGTTGCCCTTTCCCTGCTGACCGGAAACGAGGAAATCACGCCCCGTGAAAAAGTGGTCATGGACTATGTGTTTCTTAAAAGAGTTTTCAGACATGAATTTATTTTTGAGAAAGAAACACAAACCCCTGAAAAGGAAGTGAACAGCATCCTGGATTATTTTTTCCAGACCTCACTGCTGGTCAAGAGCGACGTCAGGGCCGGCTACAGCCTCACCCGGCCCGGTTTTGACCAAGTGACGGTCTGGGCCAATCTGGCGAAAACGTTTCTTGAGTCTTACTGGATCGCAACGCGAGGCATTATTAAACGCCAGAAAGACGGTAAAAAGCGATCGGACATGCTGAAAAGCATGACCTATCTGGGACAGCGTTATCACAGGCTGGGGCTCATAGACCACCTCGAAGCGGTTTCACAGGTAAACTTTAAGAACGCAATCCGCATGATCGAGAATGACTTCCCTCTGTCCGCGGCTACAACTGAAGAAGCCCGGCAAAAAACCTGCGAAGACCTGGGCCTATTCAGCAAACGGTTGCATCAATTTTCCCAATACAATAAATAAATTCCACTTTTTCCGTCAGAGACCATGGATACCTTTCCTGCGGATTTAATTCCGGAACCCGTATTGTTCTTAACCAAAAAGATTAAACGTGCCGGGCATCAGGTTTTTGTAGTGGGTGGCGCCGTGAGGGACATCCATCTGGGCAGGCCGGTGATGGATTGGGACCTGGCCACCTCGGCGTCGGTTGAGACCATTCAAAATATTTTCGGGGACTCATCTCAGTATACCCTGCAGCATGCCACGGTGGCTGTAATGGTTAAGGGCAGGCCTTATGAAATTACCCCGTTCAGAGGGCAAACAAACACTTTGGAAGAAGATCTTTCAAAAAGAGACCTGACCATCAATGCCATGGCTCTGGATTCGGAAACCGGGACACTTTTTGATCCTCACAATGGCTGCGGAGACCTTCGGAATAAAGTCATTCGTGCGGTAAACAACCCGGGCGATCGCTTTCAGGAGGACCCTTTAAGACTTATGAGGGCCATACGGTTTGGTGCACAACTGAATTATAAAATCCATACCGACACCTTGTCGGCGATCTCAATCTCAGCCCCACTGCTTTCCACCATCGCGCCGGAACGGATTCGGGACGAACTGCTGAAAATTCTCATGGTCCAAAAACCCTCCGGCGCCTTCAACACCCTGTCAAGAACCGGGCTTTTAAAGACGTTCATGCCGGAGCTTCTAGAAGGACGTCTCAAACGGCAAAACCGGTATCATCGCTACACGATCTTAAAACACATTTTGAAGACCGTGGACCATGTAAAGCCAGACCCATTGCTGCGGGTTACGGCCCTTCTGCACGACATCGCAAAACCCCGTATCCGAAAAAAAATAGAGGGCACATGGCGATTTCACGGCCACGAAAAAGCGAGCGCCCTGCTTGCCGAAGAAATCATGAAACGGCTCAAATTCAGCAACAGGATAATTCGGGAGGCAACCCATCTGATCAAAAACCATCTGATCGGCTACAATTCCGGGTGGAGCGACGCGGCGGTTCGGCGGCTGATTAAACGGGTGGGGCCCGATTTTATCGAAGATCTTGTAACCTTTCGAAAGGCCGATATTCTTGCCCATGGAAAAAAGAAGAGTAACCAGGAACTCCTTCTTCAACTGGACGGTCGGATTCAGGACCAACTGGCATCTTCCCCCCCGATCCATGTTTCGGATCTGGCCATGGACGGCAATGCGGTCATGATGTTGACAGGGCTTTCCCCCGGTCCGGCCGTGGGGAAAATACTGGCTGAACTGGCTGAAAAAATAATAGAAGACCCCCGGTTGAACCGGCAGGAAAGCCTAGAGATCATACTTAAAGAAATGAAAAATGAGCTACTCTGAAAACATATTTATCCCCTTGACATTGTCTGAGGATTCTTTATACTCCAAAGCCATCAAATTGATATGCTGAGCGACACGCTCTGATCCTCAACCCAACGGAAAAAAATGCTATTTCATTTAAGAAAGACCGGCCTCTGGTTATGGTTGATCCTTTGTCTGGCCCTGGCATTTGCCGGTTGCGTCACTGACTCCCATCAACAAAGCACTGCATCCGGCCCATCTACGGGAACCGGGCATTCCGCAGGCACATCCATTGCGAGTCCATCGACCAGACCTCATCCATCCTCGAACCCGTCCGCTGTTTATGGCGATTCGGAAGAAACAGCACATCATTTTCCGGAAATGGACACCCGCGATAACGCTTTTCTCCAGCATGAAAATGGAGAACATCTCACATCATTTCCGCGGGCGAGCAAGACGGAAAAATCCAACCAGGAACTGCTCGACTCCGCCCTCGAATTCTGCAATGCGTCCAGTGATTTCTGGGAGCAGGGAGATCTGGAAAACGCCATTGATGCCCTGGACGAATCTTATTCCATTATACTGAAAATTAACCCTAACAAATCACCGGAAATCCAACAGCAGATTGATGATTTGCGGTTTACCATTTCCCAACGCATCCTGCAGGTCTATTCATCCCGGTTTACCGTTTTAAACGGCAATCACAAGGCCATTCCTCTGGATATGAATCCCCATGTGAAAAAAGCCCTGAACCTATATAAGGGACGTTACAAGAAATCCTTTCTGGCAGCCTACCGCCGATCAGGGAAATACCGCCCGTTTATCGTAAAACACCTTAAAGAAGCGGGTCTGCCCGAAGAACTCTCCTGGTTACCCCTGATCGAAAGCGGCTTTACGACAAGGGCGCTTTCACGGGCACGGGCGTTGGGAATGTGGCAATTTATTGCGTCCACCGGCTACAAATACGGTCTGAAGCGGGATCGGTGGGTTGATGAAAGAATGGACCCGGAAAAATCAACGGAAGCCGCTATCGCTTATTTGAATGAACTTCACCAGATTTTCGGCGACTGGTACACGGCTCTTGCCGCCTATAATTGTGGTGAAGGCCGCGTTCTGAGAACCATCAATTCCCAAAAAATTAATTACCTGGACCACTTCTGGGATCTCTATACGCGGCTCCCCTCAGAAACAGCTTTCTATGTCCCCAAGTTTCTCGCAGTGCTGCACATCATTAATGACCCGAAAGCACACGGTTTTGTACTTCCACCGGTGGACAAACCCCTGAAGACGGATACCGTTACCATTGACAGACAAATCTCCCTGAAATCAATGGGGACGCACATCGGTGTTTCATCCAACCTTTTGCGGCAACTGAACCCCTCGCTCAAACACCGTACAACCCCGCCCCAGCCTTACGCTGTCAGGGTTCCCAAAGGTAAACGGGAGGTCATACTGGCCAAACTGAGTCAAATGCCCGACTATCGTCCGCCGGTTCGACCCACATACAAGCGCGGTACAGCTACCCACCGGGTCAGAAAAGGTGAGACGCTTTCAACCATTGCCCGCCGATACGGTACCAGCGTAAAATCGATCATGCGTGCCAACGGTCTTAGAAGCAGCCGATACATCAAAGCGGGATGGAAACTCAAAGTACCCGTCAAGAAAAGATATGCTTCCACCCGGAAAACCGCACCATCCACCATTTCTTCAAAAAAAGGCAATCCGAAAGCGTACCTCCCCGCATCTCGACGTTACGCGGTTCGAAAGGGGGATTCCCTCTGGAAAATCGCCAACCGCTTCCACACCACCACCAAGGCCATACAAACTGCAAACAGAATGTCCGGCACCGCCTTGAATATCGGCCAAGTCCTTATAATTCCCAGCCCCCCCACAACCGGAGGCAAAGTCGAAACAGCCTCCTACAGGGTTCGCAAGGGAGATTCGCCCTATATCATTGCCCGTAAACACCAGATGGATCTCTCTACCCTGCTACGGTTGAACCGGCTGACACCCCGGAGCACCATTTTCCCAGGACAGGTTCTCCTGGTCAAAGCGAAGTAACATTAGGGCCTCGGCAAAAAATAATTAAACATCTTTCTTGTCTTTTGGTCCGTCTACTGCGTTACATCCACCGGCACATATCTATAATATGCACCGGTGGTTGTGCCTTGTATACGAACCAAAATCCGGCGCAATCTTGTGTAATTATTTTTTGCCGAGGCCCTTATACAAAACGATTTCGACCACCTCGTTAAGGTCCCCGCATACGTAGTCCGGTTTCGGATCCCCCGGCACCATTGATGATTTTCCCCCATTGGTCAACAGGACTGTCGTGGCGCCGGCCCTTTTTCCCGCAATCACATCAAACCTGAAATCTCCCACCACCATCAACTCCTCAGCAAAACATCCCATACGCTCTGCCGCTTTGAGGACCCCTTCGGGCGAAGGTTTCGGCAGAGCCGCTTCACGGGTAATCACCGCATCAAAATCACGGGATTCAATACCGTCAAATTGTCGAAGGGCTGAAACAACTGATTTAAGACTGTTACGGGTAATGATGCCAATGGGGACACCCCGCATTTTTAATGTGGAGAGGCACGCCTCCGCACCCTGATTGGGGATGGATAACCGTGCGGCTTCCGCCTCATGCCCCTCAAGAATCCCTGTGAGAACAACCCGGTCTTTAGGTGTCTGCAATTTGATGTACTCCAGAATCGCCAAATCATGCGGACATCCAATCTCCTCTTTAATCGCCAGAAAATCGATGGTACCGGGTTGCGTGAGCGTGCCGTCGAAATCGAACAAAACCCCTTTCATATACAATCCTCTGAACTTTTTACGAGACCATCAGTCTTTCTCGGGCGCTTCTTCCTGCTTCGTATCCTCATTGAGCCATACCTCAAAGAGTTTGAAGCCGAGAGAGAGAATAATGGCGCCGATAAAAAGACCGACAATGCCATTGAGTATGAATCCGCCGATGGCCCCGATGAATACCACCAGCATGGGCACATCAACGCCGCGACCCATTAAAAGGGGTTTCAAAAAGGAGTCGCATCCGCCCACAAGCAAGTTCCAGATCGCAAACAATATGGCCGGAACCATACTGGTCGTATAAAACACGTAGATAACAATCGGGGCCAGAATAATAAAGGTGGGTAGCTGAATCACCGCCAGAATCAGGACAAGCAGTGCCCAAAGACCCGCCCCGGGAACACCAACCACGAGACAACCCAGTCCCGCTAGTATGGCCTGTATGAGCGCCACCCCCAGAATGCCCCGGGCCACACTTCGCACCGTCGCCCCAGAGAGTTTCACAAGGTCTGTTCCCCGTTCACCGGCAAGGCGAACCGCAATGGCCCGCGCTACCTGAATGCCGCGCTCTTCATTTGCGAGGAGAACACCGGCAATGAGAATGGCAATCACGAAACTCACGATTGCAAATCCCGCGCCGGCAGCCGTGTTCAGCAGCCACAGACCCAATGATTTGAGATGGGGTGCGATCTGGCCCACGGCAGCGGTAAGATTTTCTGAGGAAAGGTGCCAGAAACTATGGAGCGTTTGGCCGATGACCGGCCAGCTCTTGATCTTTTCCGGTGGTATGGGGATACGAAGAGACCCTTCAGAGAAATCAGCGGATAACTTCTGGGCGGTTTCCACAAGAGAAGTGGCAAACAGCAGGCAGGGAACAATGATGATGACCAGAAGAAGCAGCGTAACCAGCACTGCTGCAAACTTCTTACGTCCGCCCAGGAGGGAATTCAGCCAACGATACCCTGGGAAAATGGCAATGGCAATGATGATGCCCCAGACGAAAATCTGGATGAACGGCTGGGCAATCCGGAAACACCAGAACAGAACCAGCACAACAAGGCCCACATGGACGGTTATCTCCAGCGTCTTGGCGATAAGCGGTTTATCGCTCAAAGGATCATATGAAGAATTCATTTTGGAGCCTCCAATCTATCTAGTGTCTGAACGAAAACTAGGATTTTTTGTCAAGATCAAGGAAGATCAAAATTT
>CAZPQA010000005.1:0-70131 GCA_964588535.1 uncultured Desulfobacteraceae bacterium | reverse complement strand
TTTGCCTAAAAAAATCAATTTTTTCTCTTGATTTTTTCCTGGTGCTCTTCACATTATTCTGGGAATATCTCGACTTATTTCAACATATCAGCAGGTCAAAAAACCTGTGATATACTCGAATCGAGTAAGCCTTGAATTGGAATGGATGGGAGGTCGTGGGACAGAAAAGGAATCACTTCCGCCTTCAGTGGATATGCGGCATCAGCGTCCACTTGATCACCCAGCCGCCTTGATCCCCATACTGATCCAGACAGACAATGCCCCCGTTCTGAAATTGGAAAACGGGCCGTTTTTCGTCCTGGGTGATCAGAAAGGCCGTCAGTTTTTCCATGAAAGGCAAATGGCCCACGAACATGCGGTTATCTTGAGGGGACAGGTTTTTTGAAAAGATCTGCACATCGTCCATGGGGTTGAGGCCGGTCGTTTCCGAAACACCGCTTCCTGGGTTCAGGGCGGAAGCAAAAATTTCAGCGGTCTGGCGTGCCCGCTTTTTACCGCTGTGGAAAATGGATGCCACCGGTACTTCATAGCCCTTTGCCACCGCCGCAATGCGCCTGACATCTGCAATTCCCGCTTCCGATAGACCGCGCTCAGGGTCCTCATCCTTCGGCAGACTCAGACCGTGCTGTACCAGATAGACAGCCATCATAAGACTCCTGTTTGAACGGTTAAAAATACGGTTTAAGCAGATCCTTGGTTTTCACCACGTTCATATTGAGCCCAAGGGCTTTTCGATCAAAGCCCATGGCCATCCCCAGAATCTGGGTCAAATACAAAACGGGAATTTTGTATTCGGTTTCATACTCGCTCTCGATACTTTTCTGATTCCCGTCATACATGACGGAGCAAAACGGGCATACCAGGCACAGCGCGTCCGCGCCGGCCGCTTTCAAATTATCCAGTTTCCCCTTGGTGACGCTCACGGCCAACTTTTCATCCACCGGAAGCACCGGCCCGCCACAGCAGGTCATTTTTCCCGGATAATCGACAATGGTTGCGCCGGTCAGCGCCACGATCGTTTCCAGGGAGTTGGGGTTTTCCGGATCATCAAAGCCGTCGTGGATTTCCGAAGGTTTCAAATAGTGACAACCGTAGTGCGTCGCAATGTTCAGTCCACTCAAGTCCTTTTCAAAATGCTTTTGAATTTCTTCAGCCCCCACTTCTTCAAACAGTACCCGCGCAAAATGCCGGATTCTTGGGAAGCCCTCATACTGCAATCCCACGGCGGACAATCGTTCATTCACCTTCGCAAGATCTTCCTCACTTTCTGATAAATGATGGGCGGCTTCAGACAAAGCCGACGTACAGGAACTGCACAGGGCGCATACATCCAGATTATGCTTCCGGGCCAGGGCCAGATTATAGGCGGCCATCAACAGGGACGCATCCATGTCCCCGGCCTTGGTGGGAAAACCGCAACAGATGAAATCTTGCATATCCACCAGCTCGACCCCCGTTTTTTCCGCCACCCGTCTTGCGGAAAGCTCATAGTTTCGTGCCCTTGCGGGGATGGTACAACCTAAAAAGAGTGCGTATTTCATTGAGTTGTTCCTAAGGCGGCAAACCGCGGTTTTAAGTTTCAAGTTTCAAGTTTCAAGTTTTGAGTTTTGAGTTTCAAGTTTCTGGTTTCCACGCTGGAGCTTGGGACCAGGCTAACAGCTAACTAAAATCACCCCTGATCCGGAAACAGTTCCCCGATCACATCACACGTTGTGGGCAGTTGGGGCAACCCCGCCTTTTTCCGTTTCTTATTATCAAAGTCGTCAAGTGGATAAATTCTTCCCTGCCCTTTTGTCAAACCCATCTGTGCTTTTATGCCGGACGGTTCATGACCTTCCTTGACGGCCATGTTTTTCAACAGGGTCATGAAATCCGTAATCCGGACCCCCTGCGGGCAGCGCTCCTGGCAGGTATAGCAGCTGGAACAGAGCCAGATGAAGGAACTTTCGAGGATCTCTTCCTTCATGCCGTAAAGGGCCATGCGAATAATCCGCGCCGGATTAAAGGTATCGTTTACGGCCGACATGGGGCATCCGGCAACGCAGGTGCGGCATACGAAACAGGCGGAAATTTTCTCGGCTTCAGGCTGTTGGGCCAATTCTTTTACAAAATCAGAATCGCATTGGTCCAGATCAATGGCTCCCATACTTGTGTCCTCCAGAACTATATCGTATTAATCATGGCCATGATTTGATTCTCCCCAAAACCCTTCAGGTTGAGGGCGCCCGATCTGCAGGATGCCACGCACAAACCGCATCCCTTGCACAATGCCGGGTTGATCTCGATCTTGCCGGAAAATGGGTCTTTTTCCCTGACCCCCGGCGCAGAATAGGGACAGATGGCAAGACAAACGCCACAGCTGCTGCACTGGCTCGGATCGGTCTGGGCCACCGTACCGCTCATGCGAACGGTTTTCCGGGCCAGGAGGGTCACCGCCCGGGACGCGGCGGCAAGCGCCTGTGCGATAGATTCATCAATGGGTTTTGGATAGTGGTCCATACCGCATAAAAAGACGCCATCCGTGGCGAACTCCGACGGTCCCAGCTTGGCATGGGCTTCCACGAAAAAACCGTCCTCGTTCATGGGGACCTTGAACATCTGGGCCAGCGTTTCATCCCGGTAAGGAACAATGGCGGAAGCCAGGCAGAGCAGGTCGGCTGTCAGCGCCACTTCTCTTCCCAGCAACGGGTCCATCACCCGGATTTTGAGAGATCCCTCATCCAGGGAAACCGCCGGTTTCCGGTCCACACTATAGGGGATGAACAAAACACCTGCCATCCGTGCGTCCCGGTAAAGGTATTCCCGCTCTCCATAGGTGCGAATGTCCCGGTAAAGGACCACCACGCGCATTTGGGGGTTCAGTTTTTTCAGGTGCAGGGCGCTTTCCATGGCATGGGTGCAACAGACCCGTGAACAATAGGGACGCTCGGGCTCACGAGACCCCACGCATTGAATAAACACAGCGGACTTCATCTCTTTCAAGGCAGGGTCGTTTCCGATAAATCGCTGATCCAATTCCAGATGGGTAACCACCCGATCATCCTCACCGTAAAGGTACTCATTCGGCTTTCCTTCGAACGCCCCCGTGGCAATCACCACCACGCCGTGTTCCACCTGTTCTTCATGGCCGTCGCTAGAAAGGGTCGTTTTGAAATTCCCCACAAATCCTTCCACGCCTGACAGTTCCGTATTCAAGCGCAGGTCAATATTCGGGTTAGATTGGACCTTATCCATCATTTGGGAGAGGTTCATTTGTACGTCTTCGCCCTTCCAGGTTCGAAACAGAAGACTCCCCTGCCCGCCCGGAAACGGTTCCCGCTCCACCAGGCAAACCTCATAACCCTGATCCGAAAGGCTCGTGGCGGCTGCCATACCGGAGATGCCGGCCCCCACCACCAGTGCCCTCTGGTTGATCTCAAGCTCTGTTTCCACCAGGGGTTCCATGAGTGCTACCTTGGCCACCGCCATGCGCACCAGGTCCCTGGCCTTTTGTGTGGCCATTTGAGGATCATTCTTATGCACCCAGGAATCCTGGTTGCGAATGTTGGTCATCTCAAAGAGGTACTTGTTGAGACCGGCAGCCACCAGGGTTTCCTGGAACAATGGCTCATGGGTCTTGGGGGTGCATGCGGCCACCACAATGCGGTTGAGGTTGTTTTCGCTAATGACCTTGCCCATGGCCTCCTGAGTGTCCTGGGAGCAGGTATAGAGGTTGTCGGTCACATATTCCACGTACGGAAGCGAAGCGGCATAATCCCGCACAGCAGGGACATCCACCACACCACTGATGTTGATGCCGCACTGGCACACAAAAACGCCGATCCTGGGCCGCTCACCGGCAATAACCCGCTCCTCCGGAAAGGTTTCCTGTTGGGTCAGGGTGTTTCGGGCTTCCTTTAGAAGGGCCCCTGCTTCAGCCGCTGCCGAACTGGCTTCCACAACAGACTGGGGGATATCTTTCGGGCCTGCGAAGGCGCCGCACACGAAAATCCCTTCCCGGGATGTGGCCACGGGATGAAATGAAGGAGTGTCGCAGAAATGGCCCGCGGTTAGATCCACACCCAGTCGATCTGCCAGTTCCATCAGCGCTTGGGGGGTTTCCATTCCCACGGACAGGACCACCAGATCAAACGATTCCGTCGTGGGCGTCATCTGTTCATTTACATAGGTAATGGCCAGTTCATCCCGCCCTTTGACGGTCTCAACGGCAGGGACACGGGACCGGATAAACCGGACCCCATGCTTATTTCGGGCATCGTCATAAAAGCGCTCGAAATCCTTGCCGTGGGTCCGCATATCCATGTAAAAGATGGTGCAATCGAGATCGGCCCCCGCATGTTCCTTGGCGATGACCGCTTCCTTGATGGCGTACATACAGCACACAGATGAACAATATTCGTGATCACAGCGGTTTTCCTCCCTGGATCCCACGCATTGGATCCAGGCAATTTTTTTGGGCGCCTCTCCGTCAGACGGCCGCGTGAGGTGCCCCATGGTGGGACCCGAAGCCGACAAAATACGCTCAAACTCCATTGCCGTCATCACATTGGGATGCCGGCCGTAGCCATAGTGGGTTAATTCGGAGGGGTCGAAAGGCTGGAATCCCGGTGCCAGAATGATGGACCCCACTTCCAGTTCGATGGTCTCGTCCTGCTGCAGATGATCAATGGCGTCCACACCGCAGAATTCCGTGCATACCTGGCAGGCTCCGGTCTTGAAATGCACGCACATGTCCCGATCAATGGCCGGGATGTTGGGAATGGCCTGGGCATAGGGGACATAAATAGGTTTTCTCCCTTTCAGCCCCATGTCATATTCCGAAGGGATGGGCTTCACCTGATGGACGGCGATGTCTTCCAGGTTGATATGACCCGTGGGACAGACCGAGGCACACGATCCACACCCCATACAGAATTCGGTTTGCACATTAAAGGGCGTATCCACCTTCATCTCCACACCGCGCCCCGTGAAGCTGATGGCGTTATTGCCCATCTTTTCACAGATGCGAACGCAAAGGCCGCAGAGGATGCAGTCATCTCCCTCCGGCGCAAAACGGGGTTCTTTGATGCCGTATTTGAGGCCTAGGTCTTTGAGCAACGGGACATCGGGGCAGCGGGCCAGCAGTAATTCCACAATGAGTTTGCGCCCCTGGGTCACAGATTCGGAATCCGTAAACACCTCCATCCCTTCCCAGATGGGGTAGTTGCAGGCGGTTACAAATCTGGTTTTTCGCCCGTCAAACAGTTCAACGGTACATAGCCGGCACATGCCCGCTGGCTCCAGGGCCTCATGATGGCAGAGGGTGGGAATTTCCATGCCGGCCTTTTTGGCCACGTCAAGGATATACTGCCCTTCCTCTCCCTGAACTTCCCTGTCATTGATTTTAAATGTTATCATGGGTGATCCTTGTTTTAGCTCATGGCTCATGGCTCATGGCTTATGGCTGTTAGGCAATGACGATGGCATCGAATTTACAGACGTCGTAACAGATGCCGCACTTGATGCATTTTTCCGGGTCCAGTTCATGGGGCTTTTTCTTTTCTCCGGTGATGGCCTCCTCTGGGCATTTGCGGGCGCAGACGCGGCAGCCGGTGCAAGCATCCCCGTCGATTTCGTAATGGAAAAGGGGCTTGCAGACCCCGGCCGGGCACTTTTTGTCCCGGATGTGGGCCTCATACTCATCTTTAAAATATCGTATGGTGGTGAGCACCGGGTTGGGCGCGGAGGTGCCCAGCCCGCAAAGTGAAAAGTTCCGGACCATGCCACCGAGCTCTTGAAGCAGTTCAATGTCCCCTTCCCTGCCGTCCCCTTCGCAGATTCGGTTCAAAACCTCCAGCATCCGTTTAATCCCTTCCCGGCAGGGATTGCACTGACCGCAGGATTCCTCTTTCAGGAAATCCAGGAAATATCTTGCCACATCCACCATGCAGTTATCCTGGTCCATGACAATCATGCCGCCGGAACCCATGATGGAACCCACCTTGGCCAGTTCGCTGAAATCAACCCCCAGGTCCAGAAACTCCTCCGGTATGCACCCCCCCGAAGGACCACCGGTCTGAACTGCTTTAAAAGCTTTCTTTTTGGGAATCCCGCCACCCATGTCATAGATGATGCTTTTTAGGCTGGTGCCCATGGGCACTTCCACCAGACCCGTATTTTTGATTTTTCCCACCAGGCTGAACACCTTGGTTCCCTTGCTGTGGTCCGTTCCCAGTTGGGAAAACCATTGGGACCCTTTCAGCAAAATAGCCGGCACATTGGCATAGGTCTCCACATTGTTCAGGTTGGAAGGGCTTTGACGGAACCCTTTTTCCACCGTGTGGATGTATTTGGCCCTGGGACGTCCCACCTCCCCTTCAAGGGAAGCCATCAGCGCCGTTGATTCCCCACAGACAAAAGCGCCGGCGCCGGTTGAGATCTTCATTTCAAAGGAAAAATCAGAACCCCCTATCTGTTCTCCTAAAAGGCCGTAATCCGTGGCCTGCCGGATAGCCGTGACCAGGCGTTTGACCGCCAGGGGATATTCGTTGCGCACATAGATGAACCCTTTGTTTGAGCCGACGGCCAGCCCCGCGATGAGCATTCCCTCAATGATGGCGTGGGGATCCCCTTCCAAAATGCTGCGGTCCATGTAAGCGCCCGGGTCCCCCTCATCGGCGTTGCAGATGATGAAGCGTTCTCCATGGTGAGCTGCGCAACTCTCCCATTTGACACCCGTTGGAAACCCGCCACCCCCGCGCCCCCGCAACCCCGAATCTTTGATGGCGGCGATGATGCCATCCGGTTGACCGGCTTCAAGAGCGATCAGAAACGCCTTGTAACCGCCCCTGGCCATGTATTCTTCAATTTTTTCAGGATCAATATAGCCGCAGTTGCGCAGAGCGATTTTGATCTGCTGACCATAAAAAGGGATATCCTCCAGAATGGGGATATCCGGAACGGGTTCAAATCCCTCGAGGGGATTAAGGAAGTCTTCTTCCAGCAGGGACCGGGGGTCACGCATCTGCCCCAGGACCCATTTTTTATCAAATTGGCCCGCCGTATACCCATTGACCATATCCGTAATTTTGTCTTGTGTGGCATTCTTATAAACAATCCGTGGACCATTTTTCTGGTAGATTTCCACCAGGGGCTCCATCTCACAAAACCCCAGGCATCCGGTTCTTCGAATTTGAAACGTCTTGTTTTCACCGAATTCGGCCACGGCCCGCTCAAAGGTTTTGTCAGCTCCCGCCGCAATGCCGCAAGACGCCATCCCCGTGTTGATGGTGATCTCTTTGGGAAAATAAAGGGTATCTCTTTGTTTCCGGCCTATTTCATCGATATCCGATATTTGCTGAATCTTCATATTAACCGCCCTGTTCTATTGGGATTCCCCGTAATGATCCAGAATTTGCGTCAGGTCCTCTGAGGCGATTCGGCCATACACGTCTTCGTTGATTTTCACCACCGGTCCCAGACTGCAGCAGCCGATACACCGCACCGATTCCAAGGTAAACTGGCCATCCTCAGTGGTTTTTCCATTTTCCACGTGCAAGGTATCTTCAATCCGTTCCAGCACTTTGCCGGCCCCCCGTACATGGCAGGCGGTGCCCAGACAGATGCTGATGATGTTTTTCCCTCGGGGTTCCAGGCTGAAGGTGCTGTAAAAGGTGGCCACCCCGTAAATATGGCTCAGGGGAATTTCTATTTTTTCGGAAAGATAGGCCAGGGCAGGTCGGGGAAGATAGTTATATTCCGCCTGGATGGCCTGAAGGATCATGATCAGGTTTTCCTTGTCGTTGTTGAATTGTTCTCTCACCAGCCGGTCCAGCGCCAGATAGTCTATGGCCAAAACGGCATCATTTTCGGTTGCTTTGTTTTCATTCATCACAAAAAGACTCCAAGGGGCGACGAACCATGGATTTCCCCTTCCCGGTTCGTCATTCGTCATTTGTCATTCGTCACTCGTCACTCTCCCCTAAACCACCGCCTGATGGGTGACCGGGCAGGCCTCGACGCAACTGCCGCATCCGGTGCAGCGGTTCATGTCAATGCTTCGCGCGCGCTTCTTGATTTTTACTTTAAAATTCCCAGCGGACCCTTCCACCGATTCCAGGTCCGCATAGGTGATGAGTTCAATGTTCAAGTGCCGGCCGACCTCGACCAGTTTGGGAGAGATAATTCACATGGCGCAGTCGTTGGTGGGGAAGGTCTTGTCCAGCTGGGCCATAGCGCCCCCGATGGATGGGCTCTTCTCTAAAAGGTATACGTAATAGCCTGAGTTGGCGAGATCCAGGGCCGATTGCATGCCGGAAATGCCACCACCCACAACCAGTACGGAACCCTTTACTTTTTCAGTCATTGATTATCTCCTTCTTCCTTTGCCAAAGAACGGGATTCCCGCCGAAACCGAACGTTGCAACCCGCCAATCTTCAGATGTAGCTACATTGTAACTATGTCCGAAATTCTTTGCAAGCCAAAAAAACCTTTCTGGGCTCAAAGGCTGCCGGGAAGGGCCGAAATTTGAATCCCAGTTTCTTTGACTTTAAAATTCCGACGATGCTGGAAGAGAGAAGAAAACAATAATGACCTCCATGCCTTATGTGCCTTATGGGACGTCCCATCACTTCCCAACCAATATGACCTTGGCCGCTTGGTTCTTCAGGCGATAAAAAACGCGTAATATTGTTGCGTAAAAATAGTATTATGGTGTAGTATAATTCGCATTATTGTAATGTTTTTTTCGTAAAATACCATTTGGGGAATCATGTACACACGCCATAGCAAAAGATTACTAAAAGAATTACTGTCTGAATTTCGGATACTGTACTTAACAGGCCCCAGGCAGGCCGGGAAAACCACATTAGCTCGTGAAATTGCCAAAGATCAGGGGATGCGCTATGTCTCTTTTGATGAACAGTCTGCGTTTGCTTCAGCCCTTAATGATCCCCATGGTTTTGTTGATACTTTTGCCGGGCAATCAGTGGTTTTGGATGAATTTCAATATGCTCCGGAATTGATTAAAGCCATTAAATTAGCCTCTGATCAGTTACAACCCCATGAGCGGGGGCGTTTTTTTCTCACGGGATCTGCTGATATTTTCAGTTCCGCCAAAACACAGGAAGCGCTTCCCGGCCACATGGCAAGAGTTGAACTTTATCCTTTATCTATCACGGAAAAGGTTGGTGGTGATTTTAATCTGATCGACTTTTTGCTTGATGATAATTTATCTGTGCCTGTAAATCTTCCTGTAATAAGTCGAGAGCAACTAGCCCAAACATTGATCGACGGAGGCTATCCGGAACTGCAGGCGAAAAGTCCCCGGGCCAGACAAGTATGGTTGCAGTCATATTTGCAGGGTCGTTTGTTTAAAGATTTTTCAAGTATTTACACAGCAAAAGGGGACTATCACACAAAACTTGCGGCACTTATCCCTTATTTGGCGGGACTCAGTGGTAATCTTTTAAAATATGCCAATGTGGCCAATGATCTTGGGCTGAATGACAAGGTGGTCAAATCATATATTGAGGCATTGGAATGGATGTTCATTGTTAAACGTATACATCCCTATGTGAAAAATCCTGCCAAACGTCAAACAATGACAATGGTCAAACTGCACATGATTGATACCGGCCTGGCATGTTATTTACTGGGACTGAAGAAAAAACAGCAGTTACTGTCATCACCCTTTTATGGTGGTTTGCTGGAAAGCTTTGTGGTGATGGAATGTTTTAAACATATGACATGGGCCGAAGAACCGATGAATGTGTACCATTTTCGGGATAAAAGGAAAAACGAGGTGGATATCATTCTTGAACAGGATGATGGCCGTTTGATCGGTATTGAAGTAAAAGCCTCCAGTACGATAAGAGAAAGTGATTTTAAAGGATTGTCAAAATTTGCAGAGTTCGTCGGTGATCGACTTAAACATGGCCTTGTTTTTTATACGGGTTCGAGATTGCTGCCGTTTAGCAATAGTGGGAAATCATATTACGCTGTGCCATTGTCAATGTTGTGGCTTTAGATTTAGGCCGCCGGTGGAAATGTCAAATTCATGCTCACTATTCCAAGCTTAACATGTTCGCGAGCAGGCTTCGGGGCAATATTAGGGAATCTTTCAATTATTTTCCACGGTGATGTGTATAGGAAGAAATCATGCGATTAGAGGATCCTGCTCAAGTCTTAATAATTTGGATTCAATGAATATTTGTACTTTTTTAAGAGCGCTTCATGCTAACCCGGAACATAATTTTGAAGCCCGCCCGATCCACCCCGATGAAATTTATTGAAATTATCATACAATCCTGACATGATGGGGCCGCTTTTCGGCAAGGTGGTTTATGATGCAAGGAAACAATCTGCTCAAAATCGGTTTGTGGCGCCGACTGCTTGAGGATTTCAAGCTTCTGGGCGCGTTAATAAAAGATTACTGGAAAGGGGAATATCGCGATGTTTCTCTCGGATCCATTGCTGTCTTTGTTCTGGCCATCGTCTATGTCCTCAGCCCCATTGACATACTTTCCGATTTTATCCCGTTTCTGGGACAAATTGACGACGCGTTTATCCTGCTGTTTTGCATCTATCTTCTGGAAAAAGACCTTCAAAAATACCATAATTGGAAACGTAACCGTTCTTAAGAACCAGAGTTCAGCACTCCGTGCATACCGGGCTTTGGCATCTGCCCTTCTGTTATCGTAACCCCCAAGGAGACCAAAATGGATATAGAAGCGAAAATCAGTGAACTTAAGAGAAGAAACGAAGAAGCGGCCCTGGGCGGGGGCCAGAAAAGGATCGATTCACAACACGCCAAGGGAAAACTGACGGCCCGGGAAAGGATTGAATACCTCTTGGACGAGGGGAGCTTTGAGGAAATCGACAAGTTCGTGGTCCATCGCTGCCAGGATTTCGGTATGGAGAAACAGAAAATTCCCGGTGATGGCGTGGTCACGGGATATGGCACCATCAGCGGCCGGTCAGTCTTCATCTTTTCTCAGGATTTTACGGTCTTTGGCGGATCCTTGAGCGGCCCTTTTGGCGAGAAGGTCTGCAAAATCATGGACCTGGCGCTTAAGAACGGCGCTCCGGTCATCGGATTGAACGATTCGGGTGGCGCCAGAATTCAGGAAGGGGTTGTATCCTTAGGCAGCTACGGTGAAATCTTCAAACGGAATGTGTGGTCCTCGGGCGTCATTCCCCAGATATCGGTCATCATGGGGCCCTGCGCCGGCGGGGCGGTCTATTCACCGGCCATCACGGATTTTACGGTGATGGTCAAAAAAACCAGCAACATGTTCGTCACCGGCCCCCAGGTCATTAAAACCGTCACCAGCGAGGAGGTAACCGCAGAAGCCCTTGGCGGCGCCATGGCCCACAACACCAAAAGCGGCGTGGCCCATTTCGCCGAGGATTCCGATCACGCGGCCCTGGACCGGGTGAAAGAAATCCTGGCCTTTATGCCGCAAAGTTATCGTGAAATGCCCCCCGCGATCCCCTGCACTGATGACCCCATGCGCACGGATCCGGGGTTAAACAATGTGGTCCCCACCAATCCCAGGATTCCCTACGACATCAGGGACATTATCACATCTGTTCTGGACCATAACCAGTTTATGGAAATCCAGCGCCATTATGCGCAAAACATGATCATCGGGTTCGGTCGTTTAAACGGCATGCCCGTGGGAATTGTGGCCAACCAGCCAAAGTATATGGCAGGATGCCTGAATATCGACGCGTCCATGAAATGTGCGCGGTTTGTGCGAACCTGTGATGCCTTCAACATTCCGCTGGTCACCTTCGTGGATGTACCGGGTTTTCTGCCGGGCGTCGGCCAGGAACACGGGGGTATCATCAAACACGGGGCCAAAATCATTTACGCCTACTGTGAAGCCACCGTGCCGAAAATCACGGTGGTAACCCGGAAGGCCTACGGTGGCGCCTATGACGTCATGAGCAGCAAGCATCATGGGGGCGACATCAACTATGCCTACCCCACCGCTGAAATCGCCGTCATGGGGCCTGAAGGGGCCGTCAATATCATCTTCAGAAAGGAGCTTGCCGAAGCCGAAGATCCAGAAGCCAGAAGAAAGGAGTTGGTCGATGATTATCGAAGCAACTTCGCCAGCCCTTTTAAAGCCGCCGAACTGGGATATATCGATCAGATCATTTTCCCGGAAAACACACGCCCCAGGTTGATCAAGGCGTTGATGATGCTCAAAAACAAGAAGGAGACCATTCCCGAAAGGCGGCACGGGAATGTGCCCCTCTAGAAAACAGAAGGATCACCCATGAAAATTCATGAATATCAGGCAAAAGACATTCTCAGGCAGGCCGGCGTTCCGGTACCGGAAGGTCAGGTGGTAACCTCTCCGGATGAAGCCACCCAGGCAAGCCGGGTTATCGCCGGGCAGCCATGGGTCGTCAAAGCCCAGGTACATGCCGGGGGACGTGGTAAAGGGGGCGGCGTCAAAGTGGTTCATGACCCCCGTGAGGTGGTTGCCACAACGGAATCACTGCTCAAAACCTCACTGGTGACCCCACAGACAGGACCGGGTGGTGTTAAGGTCCACAAAGTCCTCGTGGAACAGGGGGTAAACATCGAAAGGGAGCTTTACCTGGGCATGGTCATTGATCGCAAAATGGGGTTGCCGGCAATGATTTTCAGCCAGGCCGGCGGCATGGAAATCGAGGAGGTGGCCAAAGAAACGCCGGAATTGATCTGGAAGGAATATGTGGACCCGGCCACCGGCTGGCTCCCTTACCAGTCACGAAACCTGATCTACAGACTCGATCCCCTACCGGCCCCCGCGGTCGTCAAACGGTTGATGTCGGTGATGGCTAAAATCTACAATGTATTCATCTCCCTGGACTGCTCCCTGGTTGAAATCAACCCCCTGATCATTGCAGCAGGCGACCAGGTTTTTGCCGTTGATGCCAAGATGAATCTGGACGATAACGCCCTCTTCCGGCATAAAGACCTGCTGGCCCTGGATGACCCCAGCGAAGAGGATCCCCTGGATTTGATGGCAAAGCAGTACAACCTCAACTACATCCGCCTGGACGGCAACATCGGGGCCATGGTCAACGGCGCAGGTCTGGCCATGGCCACCCTCGATTTGATCAAAGCGGCCGGCGCAGAACCGGCCAATTTTCTGGATGCAGGGGGCGGTGCCAATGAAGAGATGATTGCCAAAGGGTTTGAAATCATCTTGAAGGATCCACGGGTCAAAGCGATACTGGTTAACATTTTCGGCGGTATTTTGCGGTGTGACATCCTGGCCAGGGGCGTGGTGGCCGCGGCCAAAAAAAATCAAATTGAGGTACCGTTAATCGTAAGACTCGAAGGCACCAATGTGGAAGAAGGCCGGAAAATACTGGAAAATTCCGATTTATCATTCCTGTTGGCAAAAGATCTGGCTGAAGCGGCGGACCATGTGGCCGGACAGGTTAAGGGCCTCGACAATAAATAATTAAACATCTTGCTTGTCTTTTGGCTCGTCTACTGCGTTACATCCACCGGCACATATCCACCAATATGCACTGGCGGATGCGCCTTGCATACGAACCAAAATTCGGCGCAATCTTGCCCAATTATTTTTTGCCGAGGCCCTAAGGGGAAAGACTGATTATGAGCATACTCGTTGATGAAAACAGCAGAATTGTGGTCCAGGGCATGACCGGCCGTGAAGGTACTTTTCATACCCAACAGATGCTGGCCTACGGCACGAATGTGGTGGGCGGCGTCTCACCGGGAAAAGGGGGTCAAGCCGTTGAAGGGGTGCCCGTGTTTAACACGGTGGGAGAGGTTGTGGAAAAGGAAGGCGCCGATGTGTCAATCGTCTTTGTTCCGCCGCCCTTTGCAGCGGATGCGGTTTTGGAGTCCATTTATAGCGATATCAAGGTGATTGTGTGTATTACGGAGGGGATTCCCACCCTGGACATGGTAAAAGTGAGCCGTTGCCTGAAGGGGAGTGACACCGTTTTGATCGGTCCCAACTGCCCCGGCATCATTTCCCCCGGCAAAACCAAGGTGGGCATCATGCCGGGAAACATTCACAAACCTGGGAACATGGCCGTCATATCCCGAAGTGGAACCCTCACCTATGAAGTGGTATACCAGCTGACCCTGGTCGGCATGGGTCAGTCCACCTGCATCGGCATCGGTGGAGATCCGATTATCGGCAGCACCTTTATCGACCATCTCAAACGTTTTCAGGAAGACCCGGGCACGGAAGGGGTGGTTTTGATCGGGGAGATCGGGGGGACTGCTGAAGAAGAAGCCGCCGAATTTATCAAGGCGTCCATTAACAAGCCGGTGGTGGCCTTTATCGCAGGACAGACCGCGCCCCCCGGAAAACGGATGGGCCATGCGGGCGCCATTATCTCCGGTGGACAGGGGAAAGCCGAAGACAAGATCAAGGCCCTGGAACAGGCGGGCATCACCGTGGCCCCCAGCCTTTCCCATCTGGGGGAGACCGCCCTGGAAGTTATGAAAAACGCTTGAAAAATGATCCCGGTTAAACGGGACAGGAAGAATGGAGGTTCGCCTATGTTTGACGAAAAAAACCAGGCATCGCTGGCCGGTGCTTTAGAAAAATGGTCCGAAGCAGTGGACCAGAAAGTCGAAAAACGGCCGGAACGAAAACCGGAGTTTGTGAATACCTCCGGGATTCCCATCAAGAGGCTCTATACCCCCATGGATAATCCGGCGGAAAATTATGCTGATGACCTTGGGTTCCCAGGTGAATACCCCTATACCCGGGGGGTACAGCCCACCATGTACCGGGGACGGTTCTGGACCATGCGGCAGTATGCAGGGTTTGCCTCCGCCGAGGAGTCCAACAAACGCTACCGCTTCCTCCTGGACCAGGGCCAGACCGGACTATCGGTGGCCTTTGACCTTCCCACCCAGATCGGATACGATTCGGACAATGAAATATCCATCGGAGAGGTGGGAAAGGTCGGCGTGGCCATCGACTCTCTGGCGGATGTGGAAACCCTGTTTCAGGAGATCCCCCTTGAAAAGGTCAGCACCTCCATGACCATCAATGCGCCGGCTGCCGTGTTGCTGGCCATGTACATCGTGGTGGCTGAAAAACAGGGGGCAGATCCCAAACAGCTGAAAGGCACCATCCAGAACGATATCTTAAAGGAGTATTCGTCTCGCGGCACCTATATTTATCCTCCGAAACCTTCCATGCGCATCATCACGGATATCTTCTCCTATTGCGCCGAAAAGGTGCCCCTCTGGAACACCATCAGCATCAGCGGGTATCACATTCGGGAAGCTGGTTCAACGGCCGTGCAGGAAATCGCTTTTACCCTGGCCAACGGCATCGCCTATGTGGACGCGGCGCTAAAAGCCGGCCTGGACGTGGACAAATTCGGCCCCAGGCTCTCGTTTTTCTTCAACGCCCACCTGGACTTCCTGGAAGAAGTGGCCAAATACCGGGCCGCCCGGAAGTTGTGGGCCAACATCATGAAAGAGCGGTTTCACGCCAAAAACCCCAAGAGCATGATGATCCGGTTTCATACGCAGACCGCGGGATGCACCCTGACCGCCCAGCAGCCCAAAAACAATATTGTTCGAGTGGCGTATCAGGCCCTTTCCGCCGTCCTGGGGGGCACCCAGAGCCTGCACACCAACTCCATGGACGAGGCATTGAGCCTTCCTTCGGAAGAATCGGTACAGATTGCGCTGAAAACCCAGCAGATGATCGCCTATGAAACCGGCGCGACCGACACGGTGGATCCCCTGGCCGGCGCCTATTACGTTGAAAGCCTAACCCGTGAAATCTACGACCGGGCCTACGACTATATCCGGAAAATCGACAAAATGGGCGGAGCGCCCGCCGCCATTGAACAGGGATACGTTCAACGGGAGATCCAGGACAGTGCGTATGCCTACCAGCGGGAAATTGAAAAGGACGAACGCATCGTTGTGGGGCTCAACCGCTTTCAAATGGAGGAGGAGAAGCCCAAAAATCTGTTGCGGGTGGACCCGGCGGTTCGAACCCGGCAGGTGGAACGTCTCGGGAAACTAAAAGCGGAGAGAAACAACGAAAGCGTTAAGAATGCACTGGCGGCACTGGATCAGGGCGCCCGCGGAAACGACAACCTCATGCCCCTGATTATGGAAGCCGTGAGAGGCTATGCCACACTGGGTGAAATCTGTGACGTGCTGCGCGGCGTATTCGGCGAATACCAGGCCATTAACACGCTGGGGTAATCAGACAGGAGACAAAACAATGGATAAAGCAAAAAAAATCAGGATCCTGGCGGCAAAGCCGGGGCTCGATGGTCATGACAGGGGAATCAAGGTGGTGGCATTAGCCCTCATGAATGCGGGTATGGAGGTGGTCTACACGGGTTTGCGGCAAACGCCCACACAGATCGTGGAAGCTGCCGTACAGGAAGATGTGGATGTTATTGCCATGAGCATCTTGAGCGGCGCCCATGATTACCTTTTCCCCAAGGTGATGGAACTGTTGAAAGAAAAAGGCGTAAACGACATGCTGGTCCTGGGAGGAGGCATCATCCCCGACGAGGACATCCCTGCACTCAAGGAAGCCGGCATCACCGAGGTGTTCGGACCGGGTACCACGACGACGGACATCATCTCGTACATAGAGCATCATGCACCCGTTCAGTAAGTAACTGCTTTGACCCACTTGGAATTCTGAAACCCCCTGATGGAGGAAACCCCATGGATCTTCATTTAAAAGCACATGTTGACTGTACCGATGGCCGTATCGGCCGCCTGGAAAATATTATCGTCAATCCCCAGGCGGAAAGGGTTACATACCTGGTGGTCAAAGAACACGACATTGCAAACACCCTGCGCCTGATTCCGGAAAAATTTGTGAAAACCGCTGATCATGATACGGTAGAACTCAGAATCGACAAGAAAAAGCTTCAGAAAATGAAGCATTTCATCCAGGAAGACTACATCCCGTCCAATATTATGCTTTACATGGCCGAGCAGGAGGGTTGGTATGCGGGCATACCCGCAGCCATGTTTGTGGAGCGTGAAGCCATTCCAGCCGGCGGGTTTGCGGTACACAAGGGCGCAAAGGTCTTCGCCAAAGACGAACGAGTGGGAAAGGTTGACGAGTTCCTGGTGGAAGGGAAAAGCGGTCGCATTACGCACCTTGTTCTGGTGGAGGGGCACCTGTGGGGCAAAAAGGATATTGCGGTACCTGTCAATCAGATTGACCGTTATGAAGACGGCGATGTATACCTTAAAATCGACAAGGACCAGGTGGAAAGCCTTCCGGAGTTTGACGTAAAAGAACACGATTAACAGAGATCTCGAGCGGGTGTCAGGATAGCCGATGCGGTAGCGACCCTACTGCTGTTGATCGGCCTGGAACCGGTCCTGGGTGTTGACAATATACTGGTCATCGCCGGTCTCATCGGTAATTTCATCATGGATCACCCCGCCCTCAAAATCCTCGCCCCGTCATTTCTGATCACCATCGGCATCACTATTTTCATGGAGAAAAAACAGTTCTGGAGGATTGATCATGGTTGCTTTGGAAAAACAAACCTCGGCGATTGTCGTTTTTGAGAGCCAGAAAATACGCAGAGACTGGTATCAGGAGGA
This sequence comes from uncultured Desulfobacteraceae bacterium, assembly GCA_964588535.1. GTDB lineage: Bacteria > Desulfobacterota > DSM-4660 > Desulfatiglandales > Desulfatiglandaceae > NaphS2. The sequence goes on along the minus strand of CAZPQA010000005.1, from coordinate 52,546 downwards.
GTGGTGGTTTTCGGTTGTTGATGTGTGTCGTGTATTGACAGAAAGTGTTGACGCAGGAGCCTATTGGCGTAAGCTCAAACAACGGCTTATTAAGGAAGGAAGCGAGGTCGTGACAAATTGTCACGGGCTGAAACTGCAAGCGGCTGATGGCAAAAAATATAAAACTGACTGCGCCAACACTGAAGGCCTTTTCCGCATTATTCAATCCATCCCCTCCCCCAAAGCGGAACCCTTCAAACGGTGGCTGGCAGCAGTAGGTTATGAGCGGGTGCAGGAGATAGAAAACCCGGAGCTTGCTCAGAAAAGAATGAAAACCCTCTACGAGCAAAAGGGATACCCCAAGGACTGGATTGACAAACGCTTACGCGGCATGGCCATCCGCCAGAACCTGACAGACGAATGGAAAGAACGGGGTATTAAAGAGCAGAAAGATTACGCCATCCTGACCGCTGAAATCTCCAGAGCCACCTTTGGTATGACGCCAAGCGAGTATAAAAAGCATAAGAATATCCCCGCCAAATCAAAGGTCAACCTGCGGGACAATATGACCGACCTGGAACTGATCTTCACCATGCTGGGCGAGAAGGTCACCACAGAAATATCACAACAGGAAAAACCGGAGACTTTCCCCGAAAACAGACAGGTTGCCAGACGCGGCGGCAAGGTTGCCGGCAACGCCAGAAAAGATACCGAAAAAGAGTTAGGACGATCTGTTATCTCCAAAGAGAATTATCTGTCCGATCAGTTGCCTGATAATGAGCAGAACACACTGGAAGATAAATAATGAAGCGTTACGAGAAATATAAGGTCAGCAGGGTTGATTGGATTGGGGAGATTCCCGAGGGATGGGAGGTTAAGGCGAATGGGATCTGACCACGCCAACTGGCTAAAACCATACGATTTTGTTTGTGAAAAAGGCTCATTTTTGGTGCCAAAATGGTTAGGGCTCCAAAAAAATGAGGTGATCATATGAAACAAGATGAATTAATTGAACAAATAAGGCAAGTTGTTTATGAAGTGGAGCCTGATTCAGAGATTATTCTTTACGGTTCCCGCTCCCGTGGCGATGCTCTCTCGGAGTCAGACTGGGACTTCCTTATCCTGGTTGATGGCCCTCTAGGTGATGAACGTACAGATCGGATTCGACATAGACTTTATGAAATAGAATGGGAATCTGGGGAAGTCATCTCCTCGATTGTGCGGACCCGTGGAGAATGGAATAGTAACCTCTATCAGGCCATACCATTTCACCAGCGAGTCCAGCAGGAAGGGATCAGACTGTGACAAATGAAGCAAAGATCTGGTGTTATACCGTATAGCCCGAGCGAAGGAGACTCTGGAAGATGCTCGTATTCTTGCAAATGCAGGCCGATGGAATGCCTGTGTGAACCGTCTCTACTATGCCTGCTTCTACGCGGTCTCGGCTCTTCTTGTACGGCACGGTCTGTCCTCATCCAAGCACACTGGCGTGCGCAGCCTATTCAACAGGCAGTATGTGAAGGCAGGTACGATCCCGAAGAATTTGGCACGGACCTACAATGATCTTTTTGAAAGACGTCAAGAGGGTGACTACATCGATTTCGTCAGGTTTCAAGAATCGCAGGTTCTGCCATGGATTTCGAAAGCAGAACAACTCATTGACTATATCACCAGCTTGGTTGAAAAAGAGATAAGTTGGCGCACTTGCTATCTTTATCCGGTTCAGGACTTCCTGCGACTGTAGAGAGGAGGGGTGAGCATGGAAGAGCCCAAAAGGATTCCGCTCTCAAAAAAGCTGATCGACCGAATCGGCAACCCCTTGGAGTGGAGTACAGTCGATAAGTGCCTGCTCATCATCTGTTTTTGGGTGCTGTTAGCACCATTAGTGACCCTATTATTCCACCATTTTATTAGCCATCCCGAGAAGGTTCCGTTCTTTGACCCTGTGTTTATGAAGAAGTTTTTGCCACTTGGCTGGGGTTTAACGGTCACTTGGAGCATACTTCTCGTGGCCGGTTTTCAGCTTCGGCACCGTAAACCGGAAAATAGTACGTTTGTTTACGTGACGGTGTTTTTATGGTGGAGCCAAGAAGCAATCGCCGCTGTCTGCGCCGGCCCGCTAAGCACTCCTGCTGCCATGGTGCTTTTGGGACAAGGCTTCGTGGCGTTTCTCCTGTTCGAGATACCCGTGGTTTTAGTGGGACTCGGTTTTGCCCTGCTCCTTGTGGTAGGGTCGATTATCGCCTCGCAGTATGGCCTTTTCCCATACGCGCCTTTGATGGCGGCTCCGCATTACGATGGCGAGAGGATCGCAAACTTGTGGGCTCTCGTGATTGGTCCCGCTTACCTGATTTTTTATCTCGGGTTTCTATCACTGTCTGTCTACATCATCACTCGCTGGAGAGACCGTGAAGCCCAGCTCGCTGATTTGACTACAATGCTCAAAAAAATGTTCGGCCGCTATCTCTCGACCGAGGTAATGAATTCCCTCATAGAGAACCCATCGGCTCTTGAATTAGGGGGCGAGAGGCGCAAGGTTACCATCATGATGACGGACCTGAGGGGCTTTACCGCCATTGCCGAGCGTCTCGAACCGGAAAAGGTGGTTCTGGTGCTCAACTTATACTTCGAAGTCATGGTAGAGGTGGTCCTGAAATACAACGGCACCATAAATGAGATTATAGGCGATGCCCTGCTTATCATCTTTGGCGCCCCGCAAGAGATGCCCGACAGAACCCAACGAGCCATTGCCTGTTCCATTGACATGCAAAATGCTATGGCCCGGGTAAACAAGGAGAACCGTTCAGAGGCCCTTCCTGAGTTGGAGATGGGAATTGGTCTTAATGAGACCGAAGTGATTGTTGGCAACATCGGCTCGAGCAAGCGGAGCAAGTACTCTGTGGTCGGGAGCGGCGTAAACATGACCAGCCGGATTGAGTCATATACGGTGGGTGGACAGATCCTTATCTCCGAATCAGTGCGAAAAAAGGCGGGTGAGGTTTTACGCATTGACTCCCATCGGGACGTGTTTCCAAAAGGATCAGAAATACCACTGAGGATTTACGAGGTGGGCGGCATAGCCGGAAGCTACAACCTTATTCTTGAGGGAAAGGATCCGGCCCCGGTCACTCTCGCCCGACAGATCCCCATTCGCTACACCATGCTTGAAGGCAAGCATGTGGGGAGGGAAAGGCTACAGGGGCTCGTGATCCGGCTTTCGAAGAAAAGCGTCGAGATTGCCCTGGACGAGCCTGTCGAGCTGCTAACCAACCTCAAGATGAACTTGGGGGATGTGGACGATGAGTTTCCGGCCAATGACTTCTATGGGAAGGTGATCAAGCGTTTGGGTAAAGACGGACACACCCACATGATTCGGTTTACCTCGATCCCGCCCGAGGTCGTTGCCTATTTCCAGGCGCTCCGGAAATTTGCTGCGGAGCCTTCTCCCGGAAAAAGTAGCTGAGTAAAAGTAAACGGTGTCAAATATTGAATAGTGAGAACGTCCCCCCGTCCCTAGAAAAGATAAACCGGCTCGCGAAGGATCAGTGCGATGCTTTTAGCGGCAGTATCAGCCAACTCGGGATGGGTTTCCCTGAGCGCCGCCACCTGTCTTAAATGATCAGCGGTTCTCATGATCAGGGAAGCCAGATCTCCCTCGCCCACTGAAACCACTTCCAGAAGCGTTTCCCAGGTGGCCCCCCTGGCCCACATGAAAAGGATGGCAGACGGCCAGAACGAAATGGAAGGCGTCTTGAAACCTCGGCTGTCTTTCAGGGCTATAAATTCTCGAAGGTGGTCAAGCATACTGCGAAACAACCCTTCTACCGGGGTCAAATCCATGCCGGCCGTGCCTTTCAAATCCACTTCCTGAGACCTGTCCCACACAAACGGCGCCATTCCACCCGCAAAGACCTCCGGCGGGATGCCGTCGAAAGCACCCTGCCGGATGGATTCGGCAATGAGGAGGGGTTGATCCACCCTCAGATTGGAAGCCCATCGGCCATCGGCGGTCAACCGGTCCTCAGTATCCACGAACCCGGTTTCCTTCAGAAAACGCAAATGTTGCTTGAAACTCAACCACAACCCGCTCTCAGATACTTCAATGTGCTTCCTCTGGTTCCGAAAGGCGGCAAGAAGACGGTTAAAACGGCGGTCTGTTTTGCCATGGCAAAGATCCAAATGGGCGCAGTCTTCACACGGCGTTTTTTTGCCTTCGTCCGGCGGCGCATCAGGCGTTTCATCCGGTTCGATTTCAGGATTTTCTATTTGCAGAACCTTCAGGTCTTTTCGGGATACCCCCTCAAAGAGCCGATCCAGCCCATCCCGCGAATAATCATCAGGGAGCTGAACCATCCGGTCATAGATGGTCTTGATCTGGGCCAGATCCACCCGTCGCAAGGTCAGCTGGCGCCGGGTTCGAGCCTCTTTTTTACGGATATTGTGGGCGGCACAGATCAGCCTCTCTTGATCCATATAAGCCTTGAACACCACATAAATGTTTCCATTTTTGTGAAGAAAGAGTCTTCCGGGTGTCAGATAGGGCAGGCTTGCCGTCACCCGCCGGCCATATTCGATTGATTTGGGGGATCTGCCGCTAACATCTTTAACGCGAGCGGTTTTCTGGATATACTCAAGCACTTCATAGGGATCGGACGTATCACAGAACGCCCGGGGCAGACTTTCTTTCAAATCCAACAAGAGGGATCTCAGGCGCTTTTCATCCGCCCCGCCGCGCTCCTTCTCCTGAAAGGCGGCAAACGATCTTTCCAGCAGATCTTTCACCTCAAGAGGCGTGTGAGACAACAGCAGGTTGAGGGTCATGGAAAAATTGATGTGAATCTGGCTCAATATGGGGTCCGGGGGGGAAGAGAGTAACTCATGAATCAGTTTGGGTTTCTGATAATACCCTGGCACAACCAGTGCGAAGCCGATGTTGTCCATCCCCCGCCTTCCGGCTCGTCCGACCATCTGGTGCAGGGCCGTCGGGGTGAGATCGGCGAATTCACGGCCGTTATACCGATCGCTCTGGAACAACACCACCGATCTCGCCGGAAAATTGACGCCCGCGGCGACCGTTGATGTGGAAAAAATAGCCTCCAGCAACCCCTTGTTCATCATCTGCTCAATAAGCACCTTCCAATAGGGCAGTTGCCCGCCGTGATGGGAACCCACCAGGGAATCCAGAAGGGGTTTGATTTGACGGTGTCCTTCAAGATGTGGATATTCTTTGACAAAGGCTTTAACGAGGCCCTTCATGCGCCGCTGGGTAGCGGGTGTCTTTTTTACGTTCGAACAGGTGGCAAGGGCCCGGTCGCAGTCAGCCCTCGATTTAAGGAAGAAGATTGCCGGCAGCAGGTCCAGCTTCCTCAAACACGCCAGTATTCTGCCGTATTCAATCTTTTCCGACCGCCCCCTGCCCCGTCCTTCTTTTGAACCCAGGAATTTTTTGACCTTGGGACCCAATCCTTTTTTTGAACCGAGCGCCGTCACAAGACCATCCGGAAACAGGAACAGTGTTTTGAGGGGTACGGGGCGTTCTTTTGAAAATACGAACCGGTTGGAAACACCACGAACCTGCTTCAACCAGGCACAAACCTCTTCGGAATTGCTGATGGTGGCGGAAAGGAGTAACAGTCTCACACGTGATGGGAGATAAATCAGCACTTCTTCCCACACAACACCTCGATCCGGATCAGCCAGATAATGTGCTTCATCAAGGATGACCAGGTCCGTTCCAATACTGACCCCCTTGTGCATGACGTCGTAAAGCTGGTTCCTGAGGATCTCAGTGGTCCCCACAACCACGGGGGCGTCGGCGTTCTCTTTTCGGTCACCGGTCAGGATGCCGCAATGGGAGGCCCCGAATTGTCCTGTAAATTCCTGATAAATTGAATTGGAAAGGGCTTTCAGGGGAGAAGCGTACCAGACTCTAAGACCTCTTGCCAAGCACGACTCAATGGCCTGAACGGCAATCCAGGTTTTTCCTGACCCGGTCGGTGCGCTGACCAGAACATCATCGTTCTGAACCAGGTCAACCGCTTCCAACTGAAACGGATCCGGAATAAAAGGTGTCTCGTCGGGAACGCCGATTCTTTCGAAAATTGATTTAAGGCCATGATCAATTTTCGGGCGGGTATACTTGTCCCCGCTCCTGGGCAGTGTTTTCTTACCGGAGCGGGGAGGCCTTCTCGGTTTTCGGTATTGCCTTTTCTGGGACACTAATCTAGGCCGCCAGTTCCTTTGAAACGATATCCATATCTGCCAGGCTGCCGGTCAGAATCTGCTCCGTATTGAGCGCATTCAATTTTGATGCGACATCCTCCAGAATCGTTCCGCACCCCTGGCTGATCGATAGGCCGTTGGCGTGAATCTTACCAATGGCTTCCCGGGCAAAAAGCCGTGCAGCGGCTCTCATAAATGCCGGGCCGCTTTCATCCGCGGCCGCCTTGTGGCAAAGGGCATTTGCCACCTCTGCCCAGGTCATCATATCCGCCAGCTGGAACATAACGTACTGGTTCTTGGTGAGTTTCCCTTTGCGAGCGCTTTGAATCACTTCATTCATCAGCCGCATGGCATCCGCCAGCATGGGACCGCCGGTTTCGGCAGGCAATTGGGCCAGCCCGTCCGCTATTTCATTGTAGAAACCGCCCTTGGAACGGACGGTTGATCTGAGCCGGAACATGGCGATGATGCTCCGCTGAATTTCGCTGGTTCCCTCATAAATGGTCAGGATCTTCACATCCCGTTTGATCTTCTCCACTTCGTATTCCCGAATATAACCATACCCGCCGAATGCCTGAATCGCATCGTTGGCCATGGCATCCCCCGCCTCGGTGGCGAAGTATTTGGCAATGGAGCCTTCCACCTGCAAGTCTTCTTCATCCGTATCCAAACGCCGGGCCACTTCTTCGATATGGGCCCTGGCCGCCTCCAGCTGAACGGCATGAGGCACCAGGAGCTGGTGCGTATAGCCCTGCTTTTCAATCAGGGTCGTACCGAACTGAACCCGCTCCTTGGCGTATTTTATGGTCCGTTCAAGCGCCGCCACACCGCCACCCAGACCGAATGTGGCCACCATGAGCCGGGTGTACCCGAACACTTCGTTGGCCTGCTTCAAACCTTGTCCTTCCACGCCCCCCACAAGATCCTCCACAGGGACATAGAGATCTTCCAGGGACAGGGGGCAGGTGTCCGACGCACGGATCCCGTGTTTGTCTTCATGTTTGCCGGGTACCAGGCCTTCGGCGCCGCCCGGAACGATGAAGAACGAAGGGCCGTCCGGCGCATCGGCCAAAATGGTGTAAAGCTGTGCCACACCGCCGTTGGTGATGAATTGTTTCTGACCGTTGATCCGGTATCCTTTAACCTGACCGTTTTCATCCAGAACACGTACCGCCTTGGTCTTGAGCGACTGAACATTGCTGCCCGCCTCAGGTTCGGTAACGCCGTAGGCAACCACCAGGCCTTCATCGGCAATCTTTCCGATATACTTTTCTTTCTGCTCCGGAGTGGAACCCACCCGAATGGGGTCCATCCCCAGACAGATGGCCAGAAAAGACGTGGCCACCGCCAGGTCCATCTTGGCCATCCGCTCACTCACGACGGCGATTTCCGTGGCGCCTGCGCCCAGACCCCCGTATTCCTCCGGGATAAAAATAAGGTGAAGCGCGATATCCGGACCCAGCATAAACTGGATCAGCTCGGTTGGAAAATCCCCCTGGCGATCCATTTCAAGCTTTGTATCAATGGGAAGCTTTTCTTTTTCTAACTTATCAATGGTATCCAGAACCATGTTCAAAAGTTCAGGGTCCATTGTTTTTTGATGCGTCATAAACAAACCTCCATAAGTTTTTGATAAAAATCAGCAATATTTTCTCAAAATTCAGAGAGCATTATTGAATTTCAGAACGCACCCGTCAAGGCCAAAAAATTGATTGCCACGTTCAGCTTGCCTTTACGCCTTAAATGCGCAAAAATAATCACAAGCTTGATCACCTGGCGTTTGAAATGAAGGCCTTATTCGGAGACAATCTCTTGAAACTATCCATTATCATCCCCTGCTATAATGAAAAAGCGCATATTCCCGCACTACTTCAACGCGTAATGGCATCCCCCGTGGAAGATAAGGAAATTATCCTGGTGGATGACGCTTCCAGTGACGGTACAACGGAACTGATCCGGGAAACGCTGGAAAAAGAAGTGGCCAAAACCGTTTATCATGACGGGAATATGGGCAAGGGTGCGGCCATAAGATCCGGCCTTCACCATGTCACCGGCGACATCGTGCTGATTCAGGATGCTGATCTCGAATATGACCCCATGGAGTACCCCAAGCTGCTGGGACCCATTCTGGATGGGCGGGCCGATGTGGTTTATGGTTCCCGGTTCATGGGAGACGGTCCCCACAGGGTTCACATGTTCTGGCATTACGTGGGCAACCGCATGCTCACACTTTTTTCCAACATGTTCACGAACCTGAACCTGACGGATATGGAAACCTGTTACAAAGCTTTCAGGACCGACATCATTAAGAATATTACCCTCGAACAGAACCGCTTCGGCATCGAACCCGAATTGACTGCTAAAATCGCCAGAAAAAAATGCCGCATCTACGAGGTCGGCATCTCCTATTACGGCAGGAGTTACGAAGAAGGAAAGAAAATCGGCTGGAAGGATGGTTTCAAAGCCGTTTACGCCATTGTGAAATATGGGTTATTTCAATAAGCCAAAACCCATGAGCATCCTTATAGAAAACCTTAACGCCTGAAGCGAACTGAAATATCCTCTGCTGCATTTGTGTTAATCATCTCCACCGCCAACGCCGCCCGAAAGCCCGGACCCAGGTCGATATCCCGCAATGACCAGCGTTTCGCTTCTTCTGGTGCACCTTCCACGCGAAGCAGGGCATTTTGATCCCCGGGCTTCAGGGAAACATCGAACTGATCCAGGGGAAACCGCAAACCCTTTCCCACGGCCTTCACATAAGCCTCCTTGCGCGTCCAACCGGCAAAAAAAGCCGCCGCTTCTTCGTGGGGTTGAAATCTTTGAAAAGCGGCCTTTTCGTTGACTGAAAAGAACCGATCCACCAGTGCGGCGGCTTTCGGTTTCGGCCGAACTACTTCAACATCAACCCCCACTTCCCTGCCGCATGCAACAGCATAAAGCGCATGCCCACCGCAGTGAGAGAGATTGAAACGAATCTCGGGATTGACCCCATTAACGGCCGGTTTCCCACCCGGGCCTTTACAGAATCGAATTGCGTTCGGAAGCCCATTTGAATAACCGCTCAGAATTTCCCGGAGCCTGCCCCGTTGAACAATGAATCGCTCCCGGTGACGGTCAAACCGAAATCTCTCGGCCCGTTTTCGTTCATCTTCCGGCAAAGCAATCCAGAACTCAGGGACCCTTTTAATTTGACTGTCAATATCTTCCCACCAGAGATCAACCCAATCCATGGACAATTTCAGCGCTTCAGATACGCCCATATTCAGTACCATCTTTTACCTGATCTCATAGATCACACCGAAATACTATTGAAAAAATGTCGTGGCGGCACCCGTTGTCAGTATTGTCCCCGGAATTCTCCATGATATATTTGTGGTACCTCTTGGAGATTAGAGCTTTCTAGAGAAAAGCGCAACCCCCTATAATGGAGGATATGAGGGGAAATCTTTACGGGTATTTGCGGGTATTTTTGTGGGGGATCTTGACTTTTAAAAGTTTATGGGTAAATATGGGTATGTTTATGGCTATATATTAAGGGGCGTGCGATGTTAAATCCTTCTGTAAAGATAACCAAAAAGATGTTGAACCTGATCGCGGGGATCGATGAGTTTAAAGGGGAATGGAAAGCCATTGGGAACCTGGCGCCGGAACGTCTTGATGCACTGAAACGTGTTGCAACAATAGAATCCATCGGTTCATCCACCCGTATAGAGGGCGTAAAACTTACAGATCAGGAAATAGAACGATTATTATCCGGGCTTGATAAAAAGTCCTTTGAATCCAGGGATGAACAGGAAGTTGCAGGATATTCGGATGTGATGAACACGGTGTTTGAATCTTTTGAAGAAATACCTTTTACGGAAAATCATATCAAGCAATTGCATAAGATGCTTCTTAAATACAGTGCAAAGGACATCCGTCACCGGGGTGAATATAAAAAAATGCCCAATCACGTGGAAGCTTTTGACCATGACGGTAAAAGCCTTGGGGTTGTTTTTGAAACTTCATCACCCTTCAATACGCCGGAAGATATGAGAGAATTAATGGAATGGAGCGACGTGCAGTTAAATGAAAAAGAACTCCATCCCCTTTTGACCCTATCAATATTTACGGTCCATTTTCTGGCGATACATCCTTTCCAGGACGGCAATGGAAGGCTGTCGAGGATACTGACAACCTTGTTGCTTCTTAAAAAGGGATATCAGTATGTTCCTTACAGTTCACTGGAAAGTGTTATTGAAAGGAATAAGGACAACTATTATCTGGCTTTGAGAAGGACCCAAGGCACATTTGAATCCGACCGTCCTGAATATGGCCCCTGGATTTTATTTTTTTTAAATGCCCTTGACACTCAAAAGGAGATGTTGGCCCGTAAGATTGAAAGGGAAAAGAACATTATAAAGCTGCCAAAGTTATCAAGGCAAATTCTCGAACTGGTAAAGGATCATGGAGAACTATCCATATCAGAGATTGAATCCATTACCAAAGCGAACAGGAATACAATAAAGGTCAAACTGCGTGAACTGGTTAAAGGACGGTGCTTGCTCAGTCAAGGGCGGGGTAAAGGTACCCGATATACGATCGGCTGATGCCGACTTGACGTGTCGTCTATGAAAACGAGAAAATGCTTCTGAGGGGCTATTGATGAAACTGTAAGATGGCCGCCAGGGAATTTGACGAAGTAATTCTGTGGCATGACGCTCAAACGGTTGAAAAAACCGGAAGGCATCATAAGTCAGGGAACTTACCGGCAGCTGGAATTATACCAAGATATTCTTTCATATGGACCTTGACATATAACCATTACACGTGTACTATACGTGTAATTTTCGAGGAGGTGTTTGTGATGCAAAGGAAACTTACATTGACCATCGACGAGGAGGTCTATAATGGCTTGCGGGCAGTCATAGGGCCACGAAAAATCAGTCGTTTTATCCAAGAGTTAGTTCGCCCGCATGTTGTCAAGAATGATATATATGCTGCATATAAAGAGATGTCTGCTGATCAGGTCCGGGAATCCGAGGCCCTTGAGTGGGCCGAAGGCACATTTGGAGATGTAAATAATGAAGAGAGGTGATGTGTGGTGGATAAATTTTGACCCTTCCATCGGTGGTGAAATCCGAAAGCAGCGACCGGCGGTCATCGTAAGCAATGATGCTGCTAACCAGTTCCTTAATAGAGTCCAAGTCGTGCCCCTGACCAGTAGCGCTAACAAACTTTACCCAAGCGAAACATATGTGACTTTTCGTGGAAAAAAGGCCAAAGCTATGGCCGATCAGCTTACAACGGTGAGCAAAATGCGGCTAATCAATCCGGCTGGATCGATTTCCTCCACTGAGATGGAAGGTATAGGCCGAGCTATCGCAATCCAGCTGGATCTTTAAGGCAGAACCCGTCAGTTCACCTGATCGGGAGTAATAGGGGACAGACCACGTTTATTCAAATTAGCCCATGGAATCGCGAACCAAACGCTTCACCAGACGCCTGACAGTCCTGCGGTCCTGGCGGGAGCCGGAGGAGGCACTGGTGAGCTTATCGTTGGGCTGGTCCCTAGTACGAGAGCCAAAGAGTCCTATACTTCACTAATGTTCTGAGCTATAATGAGAAAACAATCTGGAATTCGGGAAACAGATAGAAGGGATACACAATGACAAAGGTTGCCATTTCAATCCCCGTTGATGGCGAGACTGCACGTGCATATCATACGGCATCACCGGATTACCGAAAGAAGATTCAAGTTCTTCTCCAATTGCGGCTGCGCGAATTGGCTGAACTGCCGACACGTTCACTTGCTGAAATTATGGACGACATCGGAGCCAAGGCCAAGGCACGAGGCTTAACCCCTGACATCATGAGCGATCTTCTCCATGACGAGTGATCCTCGTTTCGTCTTGGATACCGGTGTTCTTGTCAGCGCGGTCCTATTGCCAGGATCAGTTCCACGGCAAGCGGTGGATTTTGCATTTGCCCACGGGATTGTTCTGGCATCTGCTGATACCATCAGCGAATTGGATGAAGTGCTTCGTCGTCCCAAATTCAATCGCTACCTGCGAGAAGAGGAACGACTCTTGTTCTTAGCAGCTTTCATTCGTGACGCCAAAATCGTGGACATCACAGAAAGAGTGGCAGAATGCTGTGATCCCAAGGACGATAGGTTCCTCGAACTGGCAGTAAGCGCTAATGCCGCCTGCATAGTCAGCGGTGACAGCGATTTATTGGTTCTCAATCCATTCCGTAGAATAGCCATCCTGACCCCACAGGAATTTATAAGTTTGGTCTAAAGAAAAGTCGCCCAACCAAACGCTCCACCGGACCCCTGGACGCGACGGGGTAAATGCGATGTAAGGTGCAGGGGCCGGTGAGCTTGTCGTTATACAAATTTTTAAAAGGATATAATAATGGATTGGAAAACTATGATGTACAATGGTCGATTTCCTAAATCAAACAACTATAGTCCGGAATTTGTTGCTAAAAATCAGATGGGACCAAACTCTCTCTGGCTTATGGAATGGCTCACAGAAAAAATCGAGATAAAAGAACACATGAAGGTTTTAGACCTTGGTTGCGGCCGCGCCATGAGTTCTATTTTTCTGGCTAAAGAATTTGGGGCCACGGTATATGCAACAGACCTTTGGATAGACGTCAGTGAAAACCAGAAGCGCATTGTAGAATTTGGCCTGGAAGATAAAATTATTCCTATAAAAGCTGAGGCTCATGCCCTGCCCTTTGCCAAAAACTTTTTCGATGTAATCGTTGCGGTGGATTCCTATGGGTATTTCGGAACTGATGATCTATATCTGTCTTATATCACCAGCTTTCTAAAGCCGGGAGGAATCATAGCGGCAGCTTTACCGGGTTTGATGCAGGACTTTGACAATTTTAAAGTTCCCGAGCATCTGCTTAAACCTCAGAAAAACGGCAATGTTTTCTGGGAACCTGACTGCTTTACTTTCCACACGAAGGACTGGTGGTTAAGTCACTGGATGAAGACAACTCTGGTGGAAGTAGAAACCAATGACACCTTGGAAGATGGCTATAAACACTGGGCAAAACAGGAGAAAGCTTTGGATCTTGCAGGATTCAATATTTTTCCATCAGTTGAAGAAACACTTTTAAAAGATGCTGGGCAATACATAGGTTTTGTACGTATTGTAGCCAGAAAAAATAAAGCTGAAACAGAAGGAGCTATGCCTCATCCATGGCAATCGGAGTTTAGTGCGGTTTGTGACTCTATTTTTAATGAGAGAGATAGCAGGAAAAATCTATAATCATTTGTTTCACTCTCGACCGGGAACCCGGCTCGTATCCACTACGGGGACACAATACCAAACTTTTAAGCCTCATAGTGTTCGCGAATCCACTCCTGATAGGCCCCGCTCCTGACGCGCTCGATCCAAGACGGGTGCGCCAGATACCATGCAAGGGTTTTCTCGATTCCCGATTGAAAAGACTCCTCCGGAGTCCATCCTAGGTCCCTTTGCAATTTGCTGGAATCAATGGCATACCGTCGGTCATGTCCGGGCCGGTCCTTCACATAGGTGATCAACGTCCGCCTGGAGGGCTTGCCTTTCATGGCGGGAAGATCATCGATCAGATCGCAGATGGTCTCCACAATGCGGATGTTTTCCATCTCGTGGTTGCCGCCGATATTATAGGTCTCCCCCCTCCCCCCGCTTTTCATAATGGTCCACACAGCCGTGCAGTGGTCCAGAACGTAGAGCCAGTCCCGAACATTCAGGCCGTCTCCATATATGGGAAGGGGTTTATCTTCCATGGCATTTAGAATCACAAGGGGAATCAGCTTTTCGGGAAACTGGTAGGGCCCATAGTTATTGGAACAGTTGCTGATGGTGACGGGCAGGCCGTAGGTTTCGTGATAGGCCCGAACCAGGTGATCGGAAGAGGCCTTTGAAGCGGAATACGGGCTGTTGGGCTGGTATGGCGTGGTTTCCATAAACGACCCTTCTTTCCCGAGGCTTCCAAACACCTCGTCGGTGCTGATATGGTGAAACAATTCAACCTGCGCCTGGTGGCTGCGGGACGCTTCCAGCAGATTAAAGGTCCCTACGATGTTGGTCTGGATGAAAGCGCCGGGCCCCACAATGGATCGGTCCACGTGGGATTCGGCGGCAAAATGGCAGACCGAATCCAGATGGTATTCATCAAAAAGCCCATCCATTCGTTCCCTGTCACAGATATCCCCTTTAACAAAAACGTAACGATCACCGTACTTTTCTTCAATCTCCGTAAGATTCTCCGGGTTTCCCGCATAGGTCAGGCTATCCAAGTTGATGACCCGTCCCTCAAAATCGCTTTCACCCAGAAGATAACGGATAAAATTGCTCCCAATAAAACCACATCCGCCGGTTACCAGCATATTCTCCATCATTTCACCTCTTCTATCAAACGATCCTTGAACAGGGTGACAAATTGAATCAGATCGGCCCGCCAATGCCGCATGATGTTGAGGCCTTCATCCTTCAACCGTTGATTTTCCAGGATCGAGTTGGCCGGCCTTTCCGCGGGGGTGGGATAGTCACGGGTGGTACAGGGGACAAAAGCGTTTGAGACCTCCATTTCACCCAAAAACGTGGTGGCCAGTTCGTACCAGGTGCAATGCCCTTCCGATGTGGCGTGAAATAGCCCGTTAACATCAGCATCCATAACGATTGCAATCTGCTCCGCCAGGCGATAAGACCACGTGGGAGAACCGAACTGGTCATGAACCACCTTGATCTCTCTTTCCGGATCACCGAGCGCCAGCCTCAACATGGTCTTCAGGAAGTTCTGTCCATTTGCCCCATAAAGCCATGCCGTTCTAATGATGCTGTGACGGTCTGTTTCCTCGCAAACAGCTTTCTCCGCTTCCAGCTTCGTGAGGCCATAATTGGAAATGGGTTGGGTGTTATCGTTTTCGGTGTAACATTCTGGGACCGGCTTTTTCCCATCAAACACATAGTCCGTGGAAATATGGATCATCCGTGCCCCTCGTGCCCCGGCCGCTGAAGCCAGATGCTTCGGCCCTTCCACATTGACCTTGCAAGCCAGTTCCTTTTCGGTTTCGCAGTCATCCACCCGGGTGAATGCCGCACAGTTCAGGATTACATCCGGTTTCAAATCGTGAACAAACGCGTTCACGGCCATCCGGTCAACGATATCCAAGACCTCTAAATCCACTGGGATTACTTGGTGGCTTTTCTCCAGAACCGTCGTGCAATCCCGCCCCAACTGCCCGTCACCGCCCGTAATCAGAACTTTCATGTGTTTTCCTTAATTCGGCTCCGGTACCTGATCGGGAAATCTCATGATGACTTTGGTACCCTTTCCAGGCTCACTGTCGATTCGTACATCCCCGCCATGCTCACCGATAATGCGCCTCACGAGGCACAGCCCCATACCCACGCCAACCGCTTTGGTGGTAAAAAACGGATCAAAGACATAGGGCATATCTTTTTCCAAGATACCGACGCCGTCGTCTACAATCTCCATTAACAAGCCGTTTTGCTCCTCCGATAGGAAAATCGTCACTGACCCTTCATTACTTTCAAGAAATTCCACCGCATTGAGCAGGACCTCGTAAACCGCTCTTCTGAAAAGCACCGGGTCAACCGCGAACTCCACTACTGAAAGTTCTAAAGACCACGTGACACGCTTTGAAAGTTCGGCCGCTTTTACCTGAAGTCGGGCTATTTCCTTTTCAATAATATCTGAAAGAGGGACCTTGATCGGTTTGACCATCGGAATCCGGGTGTATTCGCTCACAACTTTTACAATGGCCTCGAGTCGCCTGGCATCGCTCAAAATATTTTTCAAGTAGGCAACGATTGGTGACTTTCCATCAATTTTATTGAGAATCCGTATGGCAAAACCACCGATACTCATGACGGGATTGCGTATCTGGTGGGCGATGGCCATGGCCAGCCGGGTCAGCCCTTCCGCCCGCTCGCGCTCCAGGCGGTGTTTTTCCCTCAAGACCTGCTTTTCCCGGTCATGGAGCAATTGAAGTTCCGTTACGTCATGAAGAATCAGGACGATACCGGCGATCTGTTCATTCTCCCTGAGAAGAGACCCCGTGATGGATAATTGAAGCGTCTTGCCGCCCGGTTGAACATAGGGGACCCTGCGATGGAGATTGACCTTTTTCTCCTCTATCACATCCAGGATGATTTGATTAAAGGCCTGATTTCTTGAATCCTCCAGAAACAGATCGCCCCACCCCTTGCCTTCGAACATGCGGCAGGCATAACCCAGGATCTCAGATGCCGCATCATTGCTGGTGACAATTTCTCCACCCGGGTCAATGACCAGAAGACCCACCGGGATGCTTTCCAGAATATTGTGAAGGATAATCGGTTTAATGTTGAACCTCCTGTTTTGCGGTGAATTGCCAAAAAAAGCTCAATCAGTATTGGGCCTTTTCCAGTACTTTCAACCGCTCGCGGGCTTTCCGGGCATATTCGCTATCCGGATGTTTTTCCAGGATTTCCTTATACAGCTCGACGGCATGGGTGGGGTTTTTCTGTAATTCTTCAAATTCTGCGGTTTCAAAAAGCTCGCCCGCATTATTCCCCGTACAACCCGCAAACGCCAATACTGCAATCATCATCAAAACCAGAATCGTTTGTTTCATGAAAACACCTTTCTTTTATTGTCTTCCCAGCCTGCTGTCAGCTTCATACAATCAATCAAAAATGTCAAATCAAAGTCGCATATGAAGCCAATCCTCATTGATCAAACTGAAAATTCAAAAGATTTGACAGGCTTTAACAAATATTGAGGGCTTAGACGGCCCGCATATCCACCCTTGACATTCTCAATCGAACTGGAGTAGCATCGGCCCCGTTCCCTGGACCTTGCTGAAGGCTCACTTAGCTCGCAATTCCAGCATGTTATGACCCTTCACAACAATTCGGGTTTATACCAGAAAGAAAGGATACAATCAAATATGGAAACAGCCAAAAAAATTTCGGGCCAACTATCCCTCTGGATATTCGTCTGGTTCCTCTTGATGGGGCTGGCTCTCGCCGGTTTCGGATACTGGCAGATGGGGATTTTAAATAAGAGCCTTCAGGAACAGATAAACCTGGAAACACTGGCGACCCTGCTGCAAAACAGCGGAATTCTCTTCCTTCAGGTGCTTGGGGGAATCCTGGTGCTTTTTGGCATTCTTCTCTGGCTGACACTCCGCGCTTCCGCGCGTCGGACTTTGGCAAATATAGATGTCCCCAAATCCGTTACACCCGCCCCCAAAAAGGTGAAGAAAACCCTGCCGCCCCGTCCCACGTTGGAAGAAAAAGAAGCGTTGGCCCGGGAAAACCAGCGAAGAACCCTCCATTTGCTAAGCCTGCTTCAGAGAGAGGGCCGGCTGGTGGACTTTCTTGAGGAAAATCTTAAAGATTATGATGATGCTCAGATCGGTGCCGCAGTTCGCAACATTCAGGAAAACTGCCAGAAGGCTTTGAAGAAGTACTTGAAAATCGAGGCGGTCATCGACAGGGAGGAAGGTGAAGAGATTGCCGTGGAAAAGGGATTTGATGCCTCCGCCATCAAGCTGACGGGCAACGTCTCCGGAGAACCGCCTTTTACCGGAGCACTGCAACACCGGGGCTGGCGTGTGGGACAGTTTGATCTGCCGACCCTTTCCGGTTCACCGGACCCGGCCATTATTGCACCCGCCGAAGTGGAAATCCCTTAAAAGTCCCCCGGAACTAGCTTATGAAATATATCATCGGAATAGACCTCGGCACCACCAATTCCGCCGTCACCTATATCGATCCCGTGCTGAACCAGGAAAGATCCGAACCGGTTATCCACCATTTTGAAATCCCGCAAATCACGGGTTCGGGTGAAACATCAAAGGCCAAGGTGCTGCCGTCCTTTCTCTACCTGCCAGGGCCACACGAGTTTCCGGTTGACGCCCTGGCCCTGCCGTGGAGCAAGGCAAATAAAGCGGGTTTTGTGGGGATCCTGGCGCGGGAGCAAGGCGCAAAATCCCCCAACCGGATGATCTCCTCCGCCAAATCATGGCTCTGTCACGAAAAGGCGGATCGGCATGCCCCCATCCTGCCGTGGGGTGCAGATGACCCAGCGCAAAAACGCTCTCCCATCACCGTTACATCCGCCTTTCTGAAACATATTAAAGATGCCTGGAACCATCACGTTGGCGAGGATGAAAGCGCCTGGCTTGAAAACCAGGGTGTGGTCATTACTGTTCCCGCTTCCTTTGACGAAGTGGCCCGGGACCTGACCGTTGAAGCGGCCACAAAAGCCGGTATCCCCAACATCACCCTGCTTGAAGAACCGCTGGCGGCCTTTTACAGCTGGCTGAATATTAACGAACAAAAGTGGGATCAACTGGTAGACCCGGGGGAACTGATTCTGATCTGCGATGTGGGCGGGGGCACCACGGATTTCACCCTCATCACGCTACGGGAAAAAGACGGAAAGCCTGTATTTGAAAGGATTGCCGTGGGGGATCACCTGATTCTCGGCGGGGACAACATGGACCTGGCCCTGGCCCATCTCTCGGAGGGCCGGCTTCAGGGCAAGCAAAAGAAAAAATTGAGCATGGGTCACTGGCAGTCCCTGTGCAACCAGTGTCGCCAGGCCAAAGAAGACATACTGGGGGGGCTTGAAGATGATAAAACCATCACCCTCATCGGTGAAGGCCGCAAACTGATTGCTGACACCAAAACCAGCAAACTTAATCGTTCGGATGTGGAAGAGGTTATTCTGGACGGGTTCTTTCCTCTGGTCTACCCTGACGAACCGCTCCACCTGAAACCGCGTCAAGGCATGACGGAGTTCGGTCTTCCCTATGCCCAGGACCCTGCCATCACACGGCATTTGATCCGGTTTCTGGAACAGCATCGAGAAGACTTAAAAGAATCCCTTAATCGAGATTCCATTGAACCGGACCTGATCATGTTTAACGGCGCAGCCCTCAAACCCGCCATCCTTCAGGAGCGTATCCGGGCCGCCGTCTCCACTCGGTTTCATAATACAGAAGATTCCCCGCCGAGGGTGTTGGCAAACCCGGATCTGGATATTGCGGTAGCCCTGGGCGCATCCTATTACGGGCGGGTCCGGAAGGGATACGGCGTTCAGGTGGACAGCGGCAGTGCCAGGGGCTACTACCTGGGCGTTCACCTTTCCGAAGAAACGTCCGCAAATGAAAAAAACGATCCTCATGACCCTGAGACGGCCATCTGTCTGGTGGAACGGGGCATGCCCGAGGGAACCCGGAACGAACTCCATGACAAGCATTTTTCCGTTCTGGCCAACCAGCCGGTCCGGTTCCACCTGTACAGTTCCAGCTATCGCTCAGGAGATGCGGTGGGCGATGTCATCCCCGTGGACGAAACACTGACAACCCTCCCACCCCTTCACACGGTGATCAAATTCGGGAAAAAAGCCAAAGGGGGCGTCTCCATCCCCGTCAAAGTGGCGGCCCATTACACCGAAATGGGAACACTCGCCTTGTGGTGCCAATCTTTGAAAAGCCCTCACCGCTGGCGTTTCCAGTTTCAGCTGCGCACCATAGAGCAGCCTGTCGAAGTATCAGACAGGGAGGTATTTGAAGAATCCCTTGTAAATGAGGTTATTTCAGAGATCAGGGACACCTTCTCCGGAAAGCCAGCCAAAACCAAAGCCCCTCGCCTCATCAAAGACATCACCCAAACGGTCAACACGCCAAAGGAAAAATGGCCTCTCGAATTTATTCGCCGAATGGCCGATGAGCTCATGAGTCTGGACTCATCCTGCAAACGCGGCATTGAATACGAAAGCCGTTGGCTCAACCTGATCGGATTCTGCATGAGGCCCGGGTTCGGGGATGCCCTGGACGAACACCGTATGGAAAAATTGTGGAAATCTTTCCATACTGGGCCGTTTCATACCAGGAACGTTCAGGTGCGGTCAGAATGGTGGGTTTTGTGGCGCCGGATTGCAGGGGGCCTTTCCGCAAGCCAGCAGCGCCAGATATTCTTGACTATTTCATCTTTGGTAAAGCCTGGGAAAGGCGGGAAAAAACCCAATCTGGCACCCCAGGAAGAAATGGAACTATGGATGACATTGGCCAATCTGGAACGACTTTCCAAAGATGACAAGAGCGCCAGGGGCAAACAGTTGGTCAAAAAACTTCACCCAAAAAAATCCCGACCTCAGCATTGGTGGTCCCTCTCCAGGATCGGTGCGCGGGAACCCCTTTACGGCCCCATTGATCGGGTCATTTCTCCCGGGCTGGTGACCGCATGGATCAAAACCATCCTGAGTCAAAACTGGAAAGACCCTCGACCCGTGGGAATGGCCCTGTCCCAGATGGCACGGCTCACCGGAGATCGAAAACGGGACCTGGATCCCGAGGTCATTCAAGACGTTATCCATTGGCTTTCACCCCACGAATGGGCAACCTCACATATCCGTGTTCTCAAGGAAGTGGTTCCGCTGGCCCATCTGGAGGAAACCCGGATGTTCGGGGAATCCCTACCCTCTGGAATTCATTTGCGGATGGAATAAATCATGCGAAGCCCTAATTGACGGACCCCTTCTTTTGGGCGGCTGTCAGAACTGCCACTGGAGCGTGGAAATAAGGGGATTCACCAAAGGCTCTTGACGTATTCATATTCGAGGATGTTTCTGTCTTTGGTGAGAATGGCGGCATTTTCCTGCAGGGCTGTTGCAGCGATAATCTGATCTGCGGGGTCATTGTGGAAAGGCTGCGGTAACACGGTCGAACGGTAAGCAAGTACAGGAGAAAGAGGAACCAGCCTGAACTTGGGCAGGTCAAAAGCTGCATTCAGCCAGTCTTCCGGACTACAGGAAATGGCAATCCTTCCCTTTTCAAGAAGCTTGCAGAATTCCCAGGGCGAAATTGCGGACAGAAGGAGTTCGTCGTACCGGGTTGTATCCCCTATTAAATTCGTCACCCGACGCGACAATTTCTGAGGGTTCATGTACCACCAGACCCAGGCATGTGTATCGAGCAGATATTTCATTTGCAGGCATCCCACATATCATCACCAAGGGGGGTGACAATATCTTTTTCGAAGACAAGATAGTCCGCGAGCTTACCGGGTTCAGGTTTCATTTCCGAGCTGCGGTACGGGATAACCTGAGCAAGCGGTTTGCCCCGTTTTGTTACAATAATCCCCACTTGTGATTTAGCAACTCGATCCAATACCTTCAATGCGTGTGCCTTGAATTGACTTATGCCCATGGTTTCCATGAAATCTCCCCCTTTCCACACTGAAGCATAGTAGTCAATTAGAATGGTCAAGTCAACGAAAAGTCGATACTCGGTTGTCGTTACAACCTCCTGTGCGTTGCCAGACTGGATCAGGGGGAGCGAGAGGAATTCCGGGGACAGTTTTCTCTTGACTTTAGGGCCTCGGCAAAAAATAAACACACAATCTGGCTTGTCCTTTGGTCCGTCTACTGCGTTGCATCCACCGGCACATATCCACTAATATGCACCGGTGGATGCGCCTTGTATACGAACCGAAATACGGCGCAATCTTGCGCATTTATTTTTTGCCGAGACCCTTACTTATCATAAGATGTCCCCGGAATTTCCGAAATTGAAGCAGTATCTTCTTTTGAAGCATGGTTTACTGCTCAGCAGGCATTGTCATACTCCTTTTGTCGTTTCTTGTTTCACCGGCAGCCTCACCAGGACCTGGGTTCTCCCTTCTTCATCATTTTCGATTTTTAGGATTCCCCGATGCTGTGCCACGATCGAATTGCAGATGCTCAACCCCAGACCGGTGCCTCCGTCTTTAGTGGTAAAGAACGGATCAAAAACTTTCTCGCGGTACTCTTCCGGGATACCGGGCCCGTTATCGCTGACCCTCACTTCCAACATATCATCTGCTGCCATAAATTGCGATTTAAGGCTGATCTTCCCCCCGCTTGAGACCGCTTGAATGGCGTTCTGAATAAGATTAAGGAAGACCTGACTTAATTTCTCTTTATCTCCCATGATCTTTGGAAGCCCTTTTTTCAGATAACGTACAAGGCTGACATGGGAGGGGTCCACCTCAAGTTTGGTCATTTGCAATACGTCTATCAACAACTCGTTGATGTCCACCTCGTTATACTCTAACTGATCCGGTCTTGCAAAGACCAACAGCTCAGAGATGAGTTTACTGGCCCGCTGGCTGTTCCGGTATATGACCTGAAAGTTCTTACGCACGAGACGTTCAAGCTTCATATTCTCAAGACAGAATTGAGAGCAGGAACTGACCACTGCCAATGGATTTCGCAGCTCGTGGGCAAGACCTGCCGAAAGTTGCCCTAAAGAGGAAAGCTTCTCCGCCCGCATCATTAACCGCTCGGCCATTTTCTGTTGTGTAATGTCAAGGAATGAACCCATCATGTAGATCGGTCCGTTCGACTTATCTGTAACCATGTTTGCGGAAATCTGAGCATCAAATAATGACCCGTCTTTTCTGATCGCGGTGATTTGATCTACATAGAACCCTGTTGAGAACAATCTCTCAATCATTTCTGTAGATTTTCCTTCTTCATATGTGAATCTTTGAAGCGATTCCCCAACAACCTCCTCCTCATCTGAATATCCCCACATCTTGAGAAATGCCGGATTCACATATGTTATATTCCCTTGAAGATCTGCAAGGCCGATACCACTGATGGATGCACCTAAGGCCTGATCCTTTATTTTCACATTCTTCTCGGTTCGAATGCGGCGGGCGATCCTTTCAATTCGCTCAGCAATCACCTTGAACATCATCCGTTCCTCATTTAGAAATGGCCCTTTGTCGAAATTCGGCTTTTTTTCTAAGTAACGGACCTCTAAAGTTCCTGGATGTCTGTCATCAATATTGATGGGGTAAATAAGTTTCCAGGGGGTTTCTCTGAAATTATCGGTTTTGAACTCCTGATCATCTGAGATGATCCTGGCGCAGGCAATTTCCGGATACTGCATGGCTTGAGGAATGAGGTTCGCGATCTCCTGATTGATCTCTTTCTCCGAAAGGCCCGGGTTCTGTGCCAATTCAGAAATACGGAAGAGGCAGGTGATCTCCTTGACGCGCTCATTGAGTTTGTGGGTCTGCACGCCTAATGCGTCCTGGAGGTCAATGCGCTCGGATAGATCTCTCACCATATTCAAAACGGCCGGTTTCTCTCCCCACAAGGTTCTTACCGCATTGTTTTCAACCCAGAAAAAACTCCCGTCCTTTCTCATTACCCTGAAAGTAGAGATGCTGGATATGTCCTCACCCTTTAATCGTTTATTGTATCTTTCCACTGTCTCGGCGATGTCATCAGGGTAAAGTATTTCGACAAAAGGAATACTCAACATCTCTTTCGTGGAATAGCCTGTCAATTTACTGGCCACGCTATTTGCAAATTTTATGTGTCCGTCCTGGGTTACCACGATGGCATCAGTTGAGTTTTCGATAAGACCCCTGTACTTGATCTGGGATCTCCTCAACTCATACGTCCTCTTTTTGAAATCCCTTTCCAATTCAAAGACGCGATTCTCTAACTCCTTCTTAAGAAACCCGCCTTTTAGAATTAATTTTCTGTTGTGCAGTGCCTTCTGAATCGTGAGCTTAAGTTCATCAATAATAAACGGTTTGAGAATGTAATCGAAAGCACCATGCTCGAAAATGATCTCCCTCAACAATTCAACTTGTATCTTCCCGGTAATCATCAAAACCTCTATCGTATTGTCTATCTCTTTGATCCGCTTCAAGGCTTTGATCCCGTTCATTTCCGGCATGACTATATCTATAATTGCCAGATCGATCGGCTGGTTTTGTACAACCTCCACTGCCTCTTTTCCATTGGATGCCTCAAAGAACCGGTGGCCCTCATCGTTAAGCAATCTAATGAGCATCTTACGGATTAAATCTTCGTCATCGGCAATCAGGATGTTTTTTTCAGGCATATTTATCGCCTCTGGAGGCTGGTACAACTGCTCTCAATCATTGGATATCTTAAGATAAGTCAGGCATCGGTGGTAGAGCTCAAAAAATGCTACTCCAGCTAAGATAGGGATGTCAAGGGAAGAACGGGGGTGGGGATCCCGACCTCTCTGAAAATACGTTTGATGCTTTCCAGACCAATACCACACATGTTGTGGTCCATTTTTCTTGATCTACAATCCGGTTTTCCCTATAGTCGACCTTTAAAAAGGCAAAATCTTATCACTCCGCCCCAATAGATGTTGCCAATGTTGTCAAAGAGCCTTTTTTTAACTTAAATTCCTTTGTATAACGGTGAGCCCGGGCTTTTGAACAAACAGTTGACGAGGAGAGGCGATGAAAGGGAAAAAAGCCAAATCAAAGCAATCTGACACAATGCGAAAAAAGGCTGAAGAATTCGTGAATAAGAACCCTTCATACATCAGCAAAATGCAGCCCAAGGACGTGAAGGCTCTGGTCGAGGATCTGCAGATTCACCAGGTAGAACTGGAGATGCAGAACGAGGAACTCCGCCGGGCACAACGTGAACTGGAAGAGGCACGGGATAAGTATTCCGAGCTCTATGACTATGCCCCGGTCGGTTATTTCACCATCAGTGATAAGGGAGTGATTCTGGAGGGAAATCTCACGGGTGCCGCTATGCTTGGCGTGGAGAGAATGTTGTTGATAGGCAGGCCTTTCTCCGATTTTATCACCAGGGATGACCAGGACTCCTTTTACTTACACCGTAAAAGGCTTTTTGAAACAAAGATCAGGGAAAGTTGTGAACTAAGACTCGCAAGAGAGGATGGCACTCAATTTTATGGCCAATTGAAGTCCATAGTCATAAAGGATGATGATGGCGAACTCACACGATTTCGAGGAGTGCTGAGCCACATAGACAACCTCAAGCGAACTGTAGCAACGATTAAGGAGAGTGAAGAGAAGTTCCGCAGTATGTTTGAGGATTCAGCGCTCGGCAAGGTACTTACTGATCGAGATGGTCGGTATCTGGAAGTCAATCGTAGTATGTCCCAGATTCTGGGTTATACCCGAGAGGAATTGCTCTCCATGACGATCCGAGACATTTCTTATTCTGACGAAGTGGTTCAAAGGAATGATATTGTAGAAAAATTATGGACGGGCGAAAGCAACGGCTTTGCTATGGAAAAACGTTACGTTCATAAAGATGGACATATTGTGTGGGGGAGTATAACCGTTTCGGCGATCCATGATGACAGGGGAAAGACCATAGCCACTATGGGGCAACTCCTAGACATTACTGAGCTCAAAAAGGCTAAGGAGGCGCTGCGGGAGAGCCAGGAGGTATATCGAAATATCATTTCTGAATCACCGGTTGGCATATCAATTTATGATGCGTCTGGGCAATGTATGGAGGCAAATGATTCATTAGCAAAGATTATTGGCACTACAAAAGAGAAGGTCCTTCAACAAAACTATAACAATATTGAATCGTGGGAAGAGTCCGGGTTTCTTGAAAAGGCAAAGAGTGCAGTCGAACAACAGTCCATCAAACGTCATGATTTGGTAGTTGAATCAACTTTTGGAAAGGAAGTCAAAGTTGACGCTTATCTTGTCCCTTTCTCCTCAGGGGGCCTACTCCTGATGGTAAATGACAATACAGAAAGGCATAAACTGGAGGAAGAGCGTCTTAAAGTGGAAAAGCTTGAATCCCTGGGAATCCTTGCAGGCGGTCTCGGCCATGACTTCAATAACATCCTGACAACCATTATGGGCAATATTTCGTTTGTAAAAATGGCTATGGACCCGGCATCTGAGGCCTATGAAGCCCTGAATGACGCTGAAACTGCGTCCCATAGGGCCAAGAGTATCATCCAGCAACTGATGACGCTTTCCATGGGGGGTTCGCTGGTCAAGGAGACCGCATCTCTGCCTGAGGTGATCAGAGAGTCAAGCAGTTTTGTGTTGAAGGGGTCAAACGTCAGATGTAATTTCACCATCCCGGAAGATATCTGGCCGACGGAGATCGATGTGGGGCAGATCAGTCAGGTTATCCAGAATCTGATCATCAATGCGGATCAGGCAATGCCGGATGGTGGGGTTATCAAGATTGAGATGGAAAACAAAATAATATGGACAAAAGACGCTTTACCTCTCCCATCTGGAAAATATGTCCATGTGTGCGTCAAGGATGAGGGGATCGGTATATCCACAAAACACCTCCCAAAGCTATTTGACCCCTACTTCTCCACCAAAGACAAGGGGAGCGGGCTTGGTCTTGCCATGGCCCATTCCATTATCAAGAAGCATGGCGGCCATATTGCAGTGGATTCAGAACTTGGTGCAGGGGCATCATTTCACTTTTATCTTAACGCCTCTGGAGGAGAAATCGCTAAAACAGGGGCTCTGGAGAGGGATCTAATATAAGGGGACCGCCAGGCTCCTGGTCATGGACGATGAGGAGTCAATTAGAAATCTGGCATGCCAGACGCTGGGGAAGACGGGATGCCATAAAAAGGTTAAAAGAAATCGACGCCAATGTGAAGGCCGTTGTTGCCAGTGCTTATTCCAATGATCCGATCATAACCCATTTCAGTGAATACGGTTTTTGCGGCACCATTACCAAGCCTTTTGCCATGGATCAGTCAGGGAAGGCCGTGAGGGACGCCCTGGGGGATTGATGCCAAATACCCAGCACCCTATTTCCAACATCTACTTTTTCCCATGGGCCTCTTCGCCAAACCATTACGCCTTCTTTCCAGCTTTCCAGTCTCATACAAGCGCTAGCAAATGTCAAAACAAAGTCGTTTGGGAAAATTTGCCCGCCCTGCCGTATCGGTTCCGGATAAAAATGTTGACACGTGGTCGCGAATGGTTAACTTTGACGCTACTTGGACCAACATGCAACATCTTGCAACCGAAAACGCGGACTGAAGGATGAAGGAATCCTCACCATGAAAAAAATGCCCCAATGGGTTACCCGTGAAAACTGTGGAAGTGTCCTCAAAGAACTACGCCAGAAATTCGGCAGCATGTCCATGGCGGACCTTGCAAAAACACTCGGCGTATCTCGAAGTACGGTCATGAGGATCGAAGCCGGACAGACCTTCCCCTCGGAGGACCTTTTGAATCGACTGAAAGCCATTCAACTGATCGGCATATCCAAATTTCGAGCACTGTCTGAAAAAGACAGGGATCATTTCACCCTGTTCATGAATGAGATCGGGGAAAACCCCGATGATTTTTCGAGCGCCGCTGCCGCCCATATGGTGAAGACCCTTACGCCTGCGGGCATCCTGGCCGGCCTGGGAACCATCGCGGGCGCATCATTAAATCTGTCCACATCCGTTGTGAGCGCCGTCCCTGTTCTTTCGAGTCTGGCCGGATACGGTCTGGTAAAAGGGCTGAAAGCAATTCTTGAAGCAAACGATCTGAACTGCACGGAAAGAGAGGGGGTTTGGGAAATAAGTAAACAGGAGAAAAAGAATACAGGTTCTAAACAATCAAAACAGGAGGGAACAGACATGGATGAGAAAAAAACAGGGGTAAATGTGGATTTTGGTCTTGGAGGCCTTTTTAAAGGGCTGGGCGACCTTATCGACACGGCTTCAAAACTGGCGGAAAAGGGCGAAGCGCTATCCAAATCGGGCGAAATTGACTTCAGTGGACTTAACAAGATCAAAGGGCTCAAAGACCTGAAAGGGGTCTACGGTGTGAGGGTCCGCACCATGGCCGACGGCAGTCCGTCGGTTCAACCCTTCGGGAATATCAAAAAGACGCCCAAAGGCCCGGTGGTGGAAGAGGTGCGTGAACCGATCGTGGACATCTTTGAGGAACCGGAAGAGATTAATGTGGTGGCCGAAATGCCGGGGATCGATGAAAAGGATGTTCAGCTTGAAATCAAGGGAGACATCCTGAATATCAACGCTGAAGGCAAGAACAGGAAATATCAAAAAGAGATTCTCCTCTCCCGCGAAGCAAAGGACGATCAGATGACCTGGTCTTATAAGAATGGGATGTTGGAAATTAAAATTGCGGTGGGTAACGATCGTTGATCATTTGTCGTTTGGCCTTGGACCCTCATTTACGGGCCGCGTTTTATTAAACCAGCAACCATCAATTCATAAAGGGCTATTCTGCAATGAGAAAGCTGTTTTACGTTCCTGTGATTCATGAGGAATCTGATTTGGGAAGCGCAGCCGCATCCATCCAGAAGAAAAGCGGGGAAACGTGTGGACGCGCGCTGTGGGAGAGACATCACGAAATCGTGACGGTCTTTTGGGAAAACATCAGAAAATTTTTCAACAAACTCGATCCCGAGGGCCTTTCAATATACCAGGATGGTCTGATGACCGAAGATGAACTGGGACATAAGATCATCCGCGAAGGGGCCAAAAGGGGAAGCAGCAATTATCAAATTGTCCTTGATTTAATCAACAGGGGCGGAACGATTAAAAAAACCGAAAACATTAAACTGCTTAAAATGGAGCTGCAACGAATACTCCAGCTTGTCCAGGCTGATTCAGCACTGGAAAAAAATACCTCCGAAATACAGAATGAATTTGATGGAGATCGGTTGATGGAGGAAAGAGACAGATTCGTTGCCAAAAGCATCAATGAAACCCTCAAAAACAAAGGGGTGCTTTTCATGGGCGCCTACCATCATGTGCGCCCTTATCTTGCAGACGATATTGAAATCATTGAAATAAAAAACATCAAGAAAGTACAGGACTATTTCAAAACATTAAACGCACGGGGGCCCGTGGAAAAATTCGAAAAACTGGCAGCCTACATGATTACCCCCGTGAGAGAAGTCCTTTCCGAACCCCGCCACAGGCAGGCGTAACGCCGCCGGGATTCTCCTTAATCAACACCAGCGGTCGATCCATTGGGATGTTTCACCTGGCGATTTCTCGGATCTCCCCTTGACATTCTCCGTTCAACCGGAGTAGCATCCCCCTATCTTTTGCTCCTCGCTATAGACTGATTTAACATGCCATTCCAACATGTTAGGGACACAACCATGAGCATTGAACCGGAAATCGAACCCAAAATCAAAATACTTCTGGTGGACGACGACCACGACTTTCGATGGGCCACAGAAAACATTTTGAATGCCGCCGGATACCGCGTCATTAAAGCCCGGAACGGCCGTGAAGCACTGGACTTTCTGGAAAAAGACATTCCCAATCTGGTGCTCTTGGACCACCGTATGCCCGGGCAGGACGGATTAACGGTAGCGGCAGAAATGAAGCGGATAATACCGGCGGTGCCCATCATCATGGTCACCGCCTATGGGAAAATCGATTCGGCGGTCACGGCCATGAAGATGGGCATGTACGATTACATTACAAAACCCGTGGACAACAACGATCTCCTTTTCACCATCAAGCGGGCCCTGGAAAAACAGAACCTGGTGCAGGAAGTGGAATATCTGAGAACGGTTCTGAATGAACGAACCTTCCTTTACAAACTGATGGGAAACAGCGACCCCATCAAAAAACTGATTCGGCATGTGGAAAAGGTAGCGCCCACCCTGTTCACGGTTCTCGTAGGAGGAGAGAGCGGTACGGGCAAGGAGCTCATCGCCCGCGCCATCCACAATCTGAGCCACGTAAAGGATGGGCCTTTTGTGGCCCTGGACTGCGGTGCCATACCCGAAACGCTGGTTGAAAGCGAGCTGTTCGGCTACATGAAAGGCACGTTTACCGGCGCAGACAAAAACAAACCGGGCCATTTCGAACTGGCCCATACCGGGACGCTCTTCCTGGACGAAGTGGGAAACCTTCCCTATACCGTGCAGCAGAAACTCCTTCGGGCGATTCAGGAACGGAAGATCAGAAGACTGGGCGGCAAAAAATCCGTGCCCGTAAATGTCCGAATCATTGCCGCCACCAACCAGTCCCTGGAAAGGGATGTGAAATCAGGAAATTTCAGATCCGATCTGTACTTTCGGCTGAACGAATTTTCCCTGAAAATGCCATCTCTCAAAGAAAGGTCGGAGGATATTCCTTATCTGGCCAAGAAATTCGTGGATGAAGTCGAGATGGAACTGGGCAGGAAGTGCGGTGGGTTCTCCAAGGAAGCCCTGCTCGCTCTGAATATCTATCATTGGCCTGGAAATGTGCGCGAGCTGCGAAACGTGATCCGCCAGGCCGTGCTCCTTTGTGAAGAAAATGCCCGCATCGAGAGACGGCACTTGATGTTCGGCGATCAGAAATCCATCTCAGGAACCGGAAATCCGGGTGTTTCGGGAACAATCCCTGATGGCGACAAACCACTCAAGGAAATCGTCAACGCCCATGTGGAGGCCGTCGAGAAACAAATCATCGGAAAGGTTTTAGAGGAGGCAAACGGGAACAAAAGCCAGGCGGCCCGGAAACTCCAGGTTGACTACAAAACCCTCCTCAGGAAGATCAAGGCACACGGGCTTTCTCCATAACCCTCAGATCCTTTTTATGTTGCTGGTTATTGGTCGTGGAAATTCCTTGACGGAGATCAGAGGTCGGTGGCCGGATTCAAGTAAATGCAATGAGTCCCGTAGGACATGGGAAACAGCCCGGCAATTCATTACCGGGATTGATGACAGATAACGAGTAAAAAAATGACAAATGAAACCAAAGCTGATCCCATCTATGTGATAGGCATCGACCTGGGCACCACCAACAGCGTTGTCGCCTACACGGAAGCCCGGTATGATGATCTAACGGAGCTTGACATTCGAATTTTCAACATCCCTCAACTGGTGGCATCCGGCTCTCTGGGGGAACAAAGCACCCTGCCCTCTTTCTTGCTGCTGCCGGGTCCCCATGATGTGCCGGAAGGTGGACTGGCCCTGCCATGGGACCCGGAAAGCACCCTGGCCGTGGGGGCTTTTGCCCGGGACCGGGGGGCTGAAATTCCCATGCGCATGATCGCCTCCGCCAAATCCTGGCTCTGTCACACCGGCGTGGATCGAAACAAAGCGATTCTCCCATGGGAAGGCCCCGATGACCGGCAAAAACTCTCCCCTGTAGAAGCTTCGGCGGCTATCCTGAGACACATCAGGGAGAGCTGGAACCATTACATGGCCCGGGAAGACGATGGACTGCGCCTGGAAAACCAGGAGGTTTATCTGACCGTTCCCGCTTCCTTCGATGCAGTGGCCCGGAACCTGACCGTCAAGGCCGCCGAAATGGCCGGCTTTCCAAAAGCCACACTGCTTGAGGAACCCCAGGCGGCATTCTATGCCTGGATTGACGGCACCCGGGGCAAATGGCGGGACAGGGTCAAGGTGAACGACCGCATACTGGTGGCGGACGTGGGCGGGGGCACCACAGACCTCAGCCTGATTAAGGTCACGGAAACACAAGGAAACTTAAACCTGGAACGGGTATCGGTGGGACAGCACCTGCTGGTGGGCGGGGATAATATGGACTTGACCCTGGCTTACGCCGTGGCCGGAAATCTGGCCACCAAGGGACAAAAGCTGGATGCCTATCAGATGAGAGGATTGTGTCATGCCTGCCGCGGGGCCAAAGAACATCTATTTTCCAACGAAGCGGCCGATTCTTATCCCATCACCATCCTGGGCCGGGGAAGCAAGCTCATCGGCGGTACTGTCAAGACCGAATTGACGCGAGATCAGGTTAAAACGGTCCTGGAAACCGGATTTTTCCCCGAGTGCGGGCACGATTCACGTCCCCGGGAGCAACGCCGGACAGGGATGAGGGAAATGGGGCTTTCCTACACATCGGACCCGGCCATTACCCATCATCTGGCACAATTCCTGGATCAAGGGGATCCTTCCGAAACAACGGGCAATGACTTTATCTGCCCCACCGCCGTCCTTTTCAACGGTGGCGTCATGAAGGCCCAAGGATTGAGGAACCGGGTGCTGGACATCCTCTCATCCTGGTCCGCCGTGGAAAACCAGACCGCCCCCAGGGAAATCAAAACCGGAGATTTCGACCTGGCCGTGGCCCGGGGCGCCGCCTATTATGGCCTGGCCCGAAAAGGAAAAGGGGTTCGCATTCGCGGCGGCCTTGCCAAAACGTATTACATCGGCGTGGAGGCGGCTTTGCCAGCGGTACCGGGTATTCCCACCCCCATCAAAGCCCTGTGCGTGGCCCCTTTCGGCATGGAAGAAGGGACCGAAGCCGACCTGCCCGGCAAGGAATTCGGACTGGTGGTGGGCGAACCGGTCAAGTTTGACTTCCTTGGATCCAACACCCGCCGCCGCGATGTCATGGGATCGGTAACGGAAGACTGGAAAGGAGAAATTGAACCGATCACGACCCTCGAAACCCGGCTGGAAGGCGAAACCGGCGCCATTGTCCCGGTAACCCTCGAAACCCGGGTCACGGAGGTGGGCACCCTGGAACTGTGGTGCGTTTCCCGGGAGGACGAAAAAAAGTTCAAGCTTGAATTCAATGTCAGAGAAAAAGAGATCGAATAATTCATGAAATATATTATCGGAATTGATCTGGGCACAACCAATTCCGCAGTCACCTATGTTGATTTATCCGGACATCAGGACCCATCCAAAGTCCCCATCCAAAGGTTTGACATTGCCCAACTGACAGGCCCGGGTGAAATATCAAAGCGTAAAGTGCTCCCCTCGTTTCTCTATGTGCCCGGTGAACACGAGCTGAAAAAAGAAGCCTGGAAACTACCCTGGGATACCGACGAAAAGGGCTTTGCCGGAATTCTCGCCCGGGAGCAGGGGGTAAAAGTCCCCAAGCGCATGGTGGCTTCGGCCAAAAGCTGGCTCTGCCACGAAAAAGTGGATCGCCGAGCGCAAATCCTGCCGTGGGCCGCGGATGACCCGGTGGAAAAGCAGTCTCCCATTGCGGTCACCGCCGCCTATTTGAACCATATCAAAAACGCCTGGAACCACAGCGTGAAAAGGGAAGAAGCCCATTGCCTGGAAAACCAGGCCGTGGTGATCACGGTACCCGCCTCCTTTGACGAAGTGGCCCGGGACCTGACCGTGGAAGCGGCATCTCGGACCGGCATCAACAACATTACCCTTCTGGAAGAACCCCTGGCCGCCTTTTACAGTTGGCTGGATGAGCATGACCGGGAATGGGACCGCCTTGTGAAGCCCGGTGAGCTGATCCTGATCTGCGACGTGGGCGGCGGAACCACGGACTTCACCCTCATTACCCTTTGTGAGAGAAACGGAAAGCCCGGGTTTGAACGCATCGCCGTGGGCGATCACCTGATTCTCGGCGGAGACAACATGGACCTGGCCCTGGCCCATCTCATGGAAAGCCGTCTAAAGGGAGCCCGGAAAGGGCATTTGAGCACGGATCGCCGGCAGTCCCTCTGCAATCAGTGCCGCCGGGCCAAAGAAGAGATCCTGGGGGAGCTGACGGAAGAAAAGACCATCACCCTAATCGGCGGAGGCCGAAAACTGATCGCCGATACAATGTCCGCGAAACTCGATCGTTCGGATGTGGAAGACGTCATCCTGGACGGATTTTTTCCCCTGGTTTCCCCCGAAGAATCCGTCGCTCTAAAAACACGCCGGGGGATCACCGAATTCGGGCTCCCCTATGCCCAGGATCCCGCCATTACCCGGCACATGATCCGATTTCTGGAACAACATGGAGACGACCTCAAACAGCGGCTGGGCAGGGAAAAAATTGCACCTGATCTGATCATGTTTAATGGAGCGGCCCTCAAACCCGCTTCCATCCAGGACAGGATCAGAGCAGCGGTTTGCACCCGGTTTCATGAAACAGAAAAAACCGCGCCAAGGGTGCTGGTAAATCCGGAGCTGGATCTTGCCGTGGCCCTGGGGGCATCCTATTACGGCCGGGTTCGAAAAGGGTACGGGGTGCAGGTGAACAGCGGCAGTGCAAGGGCCTACTATCTGGGGGTATACCTGGGAAACGCCCAAGGAACGGGAAAAGCCCCGAACCATGCCCCTGAATCGGCACTCTGTCTGATGGAACGCGGCATGAGCGAGGGAACCCAAAACGAACTCGGTGAAAAAAAATTCACGGTTCTGACCAACCAGCCGGTGCGATTCTACCTGTACAGTTCCAGTTATCGCAGCGGCGACCGGGTGGGCGACATTGTGCGGGTGGATGACTCCCTCACCCCCCTTCCGCCGCTTCATACGGTCATCAAATTCGGCAAGAAATCCAAAGGGGTTTCTATTCCGGTGAAAGTGGCTGCCCATTACACGGAAGTGGGCACCCTGGCCCTGTGGTGCAAATCCACCCGAAGCCTTCATCGGTGGCGGTTTCAGTTCCAGTTGCGGGAGCGAGTTTCCTCCCCCTGACCAGTGTCCGTCCACGTTTGTGGATGGGCACTAACTATGGCATCCATGCCCCAATTAGGACATCAGTGCCATACCCTTTCATACCCCATATTTTCCTTTCTGCGAACAGCATACGAATTAATCCAGTGATTCCAGTCGTATAAAATCTTCCTTCATTTTGGCACACAAAGTGCAATCTTAGAGAGCCAACAACAAACGCCCGAGAGAAAATCAAGGGACGGGGGTTTGAGGTTCTGAGCACAGCGGTTTTAAAGTTTAACCGGTGTGTGAGCCTGTGAGAGCAGGCATTTAACGGAAGGGTGTCACATCAGGCATTTCTTCCAAAATTTCTAAGAAAGGAGGTAATTCGTTATGGCCGTAGAAAAAGCAATTGCATCTTCAAGTTTGGTAGAAGTGGTGGACAGAATTCTGGACAAGGGCGTGGTCGTGGACGCGTGGGTCAGGGTTTCCCTCGTGGGCATCGAGCTGGTCGCCATTGAAGCCAGGGTCGTGGTCGCCGGTGTCGAGACTTTCCTGAAATATGCAGAAGCCATTGGACTGACCGCCACCGCGTAAAACGGTGACCGGAAGGCTCATTTGCATTAAGGAAACACCCATTTTTTAAACACCGGATTAAAAAGGAGAATTACAATGGCCGTAGAAAAAGCGATAGCATCTTCAAGTTTGGTAGAAGTGGTGGACAGAATTCTGGACAAGGGCGTGGTCGTGGACGCGTGGGTCAGGGTTTCCCTCGTGGGCATCGAGTTACTCGCTGTTGAGGCCAGAGTGGTTGTGGCCGGCGTTGAGACATTCCTGAAATATGCCGAAGCCATTGGACTCACTGCTACAGCGTAAGTTTTTTGGTTGAATATTGAAGGGAGATTGCCAGATATCCTTGGGAACGTAGAGGCGTTATAAACCCCTCTGCCGCATATTAAGGATTTCAAAAGGCAAATCTTGGGCATATCTGAAATCTCCGACACTGTTTTGAAAGACCGTAAATAAGTCTGACAATACTCCCTTCTGTTTTAAAGATCAGGTGTAATTGTCCGAGTTATCTGCGGTTTTTTTATGTGAGGTGAAAAGGTGGGAACAGGAGAAGATTTAAAGGCGCTTGCTAACAGCATTATCGATTCCTATGAAATGCGGGTGAGGACGGTGAACGGCCTGATGGACCAGGCATATCAATTCCTCAAGGGTTTTCAGATGGAACTCGAAGACATGATCGTTCGGCTGAGGGACAATCTCGCCAGGGCGGAAAGCCTGAGGAAAAAGGACTTTGACCGTATGATCGGTGATGTGATCGAACGCCGCCATCAGACTGAGAAAGAGACAAGGGAGGGCCTTCAGATCTTCCAGGAAGAAGAAGGGGAGATGATCGGCCGGCTCAGGAAGATTGTGCTCGGCGGGAGCGGCTCAACCCTGGGAGATATGGCCGCCATTAAGGAAGATATCTCGCGACGTCAGAAAGAGCGCGAGAAGAACATCATCACGGCCATGAAACGGTTGCAGATCGAGCAGGAGGATCTGAGGATCGCCCTCAGGAGTCTTTTGGAAAAAGGAGAAGGGGTCAAGGTCAAAGACTTCAGGGTCATGATCAAGTCTCTGAGGGTCCAGCAGGGTGATCGTGACGCTGATTTGACTAAGATGCTGGATGAGTTTGATGTGGTCAGGACCAGGGTCCAGGGCCAATGGCAATCGGTGGCGGGGGTTAGTGGGTAGTGGACAGTGGGCGGTGAACAGTTGCAGGTTTCTGAACACTGAACACTTGATTTTTTCGCCAATCTCTGCGGGTAGATTTTGTACTCACAGAAGGTTCGCTTATAGAAACTTCCAGGACGTCCTTGAGGAAATAGAGGTGTAAGTCACCCCTCTATAGGCGCAAAATGTATTCCCGAGTATGTCTTTTAGATGACGCCTCCACCAAATATACATGGGGGGGGGGGATCAAGAAAGGAGAAAAAGACATGGCAAATTCAGACGATTTGGGAAGGTTGGCTCAAGAGGTGGCGAATGCCTATGAGGAAAGGATCCAGAGTATTTCAAACATAAAAAGAGATACCGCAGCTTTTTTGGCAGAGACTCGCGAGGAAATCGAAGGTCGGGAGATTCAGATAGAAAGGCTGCTAGCGGAGTTTAATGATGCGCGTTTGAAGATGGGGAGAGAGGTCAGGGCTGAATTAGCCAAGGTGAAGCCTGAGTTAGATGCGGCTGAAGGTGCACGCAAAAAGGCAGATCAGGCCGAGATCAAGGAACGAGAGGCCTATATAGAGGACCTGTTATCGGATTTTGATGAGGCCCACCAGGAGATGGCGGATAATCTGAGGGCTGAATTAGCCAAGGTGAAGCCTGAGTTAGATGCGGCTGAAGGTGCACGCAAAAAGGCAGATCAGGCCGAGATCAAGGAACGAGAGGCCTATATAGAAAACCTTTTGGCTGATTTTGATGAAGAACATCAGGGAATGGCGGATAATCTGAGGGCTGAATTAGCCAAGGTGAAGCCTGAGTTAGAGGTGGTTGAAGATGCACGCAAAAAAGCAGATCAGGCCGAGATCAAGGAACGAGAGGCCTATATAGAAAATCTGTTAGCTGATTTTGACAAGGCGCATCAGGAGATGGCGGATAATCTGAGGGCTGAATTGGCCAAGGTGAAGCCTGAGTTAGATGCGGCTGAAGGTGCACGCAAAAAGGCAGATCAGGCCGAGATCAAGGAACGAGAGGCCTATATAGAGGACCTGTTATCGGATTTTGACAGGGCGCATCAGGAGATGGCGGATAATCTGAGGGCTGAATTGGCCAAGGTGAAGCCTGAGTTAGATGCGGCTGAAGGTGCACGCAAAAAGGCAGATCAGGCCGAGATCAAGGAACGAGAGGCCTATATAGAGGACCTGTTATCGGATTTTGACAGGGCGCATCAGGAGATGGCGGATAATCTGAGGGCTGAATTGGCCAAGGTGAAGCCTGAGTTAGATGCGGCTGAAGGTGCACGCAAAAAGGCAGATCAGGCCGAGATCAAAGAACGAAAAGAGACTGTCAGGGGGATGCTCGATGAATTCAGGAAAGAGCAGGAAGAAACCGCAGCTGCCTGGAAGGCACTCCTTGCAGGGATGACTTCTCTCAGAGAAAAGGTGACCATAACCGGCCCGGCAGGGATAGAGGCCGCAGTGGAGGTCGCAACAGTTGATGAAGCGCTCGAGGAAGAAGCACCCGAGGAAATGGAACTGGGAGAAGGGGTGACCGAGGAACAAGCGCCCAAGGAAATGGAACTGGGAGAAGATGTGACCGAGGAAGAGGAGTATGAAGAAGATGATCTCGGGAGTGAGATCGTAGTGTTACTTGGGGACAACCCCAATGGCCTTAGGATGGTCGAGATTGCAGACTTCCTCGGTATTGAAAACTGGAGGTCCCTGATTCCCGTTATGAGACAACTTCTTGATGAAGGAGAAGTAACGAAAGAAGATTCAACCTATTACGCTGTCTAAAGAGGTGCGGCCATGGAGACCGGGCAACCTGATTGAATATTGAAGAGTATGTCCAGAAACGCTCAATCTTCAATTTGTCTTATGTCCAGTTTCCAACCGTTAAAAAGCAGCGCTTTTCACTCATAACGGTAGTCAAATAAGGGAGGCAAATAAAATGAGCGTCGAAGTAATAAAAGGAGAAGGGGGAAAGGTCATCGCCACATGTGCCTTTTGCAAGGGAGAGGGAGTCGATCCGTTTGGACTCTTGTCCAAGGTCTCTGTATGCCAGGTTTGTGGTGGTCGTAAAGAGGTGTCTGTCCCTGCGCCTGCCATCCGTTGTATTTTTTGCGGAGGGACCGGCGTTCACCGCGACCAGCGACTGACGTGTGATGTATGCGGTGGAAAAGGAATAATGGGAGTAAAGGAACCGATTGAGACGTGCCCAGACTGCAAGGGCAAGGGCGTCCTTGCCGGTGATTACCTCCCCTGTCTCAAATGTAGAGGCGGGGGAGTCATTACTAAGAAGTAGGCGGAATGCGGTGCGCCGCAGGCGGTATTAATCATATCTGCCTGTGGCCCACCGGGCCCTTTATGCCGCCTGCCGAATCTATTAATTTTAGGAGGATGATATGTCGATAGATGAAATAACGACCGTGTTGGAACCGCGTTCCCTGCCCAACTTTGTTGAAACCCCGTTTGTAAAAGATATTACCGAGAGGGCCCTGGGCTATGTGGCGGCGGGCTTTCCTCTCCATTTCCGGGGGATTTCCGGGACGGGCAAGACCACCATGGCCATGCATGTGGCCAGCCAGATCGGCAGACCGGTGGTCATGATCCACGGGGATGAGGAGTTTTCCACATCGGACCTGGTTGGCGGCGAATATGGATATAAAATACGCAAGGTGGTGGATAATTTCATCCACTCGGTGCTCAAGACCGAGGAGGATATGAGAAAAAAGTGGGTGGACAACCGTCTGACAATTGCCTGTAAGTACGGGTTCACACTCATATATGATGAGTTTACCCGCTCAAGACCGGAGGCCAATAATGTGCTCCTCTCCGTGCTTCAGGAGAAAATGTTAGACCTGCCTTCGGCACGGGAGGGCGACAGCAACTATCTGAGGGTGGACCCGGACTTTACGGCCCTCTTTACCAGCAATCCGGAGGAATACGCCGGTGTGCACCGCAGTCAGGACGCCCTTCGAGACCGCATGATCACCATGGATCTCGAGCATTTTGACGAAGAGACAGAGATCCGTATCACCGAATCCAAATCTGGCCTGGAAAATGGTGATGCCTCAAAGATCGTAAAGGTCGTCAGGGGCCTCAGGGATTCTGACGTCTATGAATTTGCCCCAACCATAAGGGGCTCCGTCATGATTGCCAAGACCCTCAAGGTCCGAAAGTCCCCGGTGGACAAAAATGATCCGGTTTTCAGACAGACCTGTATGGACATATTGGCCTCGGAGACCAGCCGCATCGGAAGCAAGACCAATCAGGACAGGGTCAAAGAAGTGATCGGTGAATTGGTTGACAAGCACTGTTAAGTAGTTGCGAGTTGCGGGTTTTTCAATCGTCAATATTCAATAATCAATAATCAATCCAGAGGGGGGTAAGCAAATGGCTTTGATGAGAGGTTTTTCAAAGGTGGATGAGGATGGGAAGATTTCCATCCCGAACAATATCAGGAGAGAGGTGGGTCTTAGAGAGGGCCAGAGGGTGGAGATCAAAGTGTCAGGCCCTAATCGGGCTCCGTTTGTTGTGATCCACAAGCGGCAGAGTGCAAGATAGGCGGGTATTATTCTTGGAAATCAGCAAGTTGGCCCTGTTCTAAGTTAAGGGAGATGTTATGGGCAGTAAAAGGCGCACGGTCTCTGATATCAAGACGGCTTTAAGGGCCAAGATCCGATCCAAACCAAAGGTGCGAGGGTCGGAATTCTTAGAGATGTTTATCCTGGAGAAAAACAAAGCGCGGCTGGAACAGGAAATGGAAAACATTGAAAAGAAAAAGGAACAGGTTGATAAAGATATCATTTTTATAGACGAAGAACTCCAGGATTTACAGGAAACCGTCTCTGAAACCAAAGACTACAATCTAAGAACTGAAAAACAGAGCCGTTCAAAAATTTCAGAAACGAAGAAGATGGTGAAAACAATGACCATAGAATATTAAGAGAGGACTAAACCTGTGGAATGGAAATGGTCGTCGGGCACTAAGGAAAGCGCAGATAAACCGCCCGAGGTGATAAAGGTCTCAAGCAACAGCAATAAGCTTGATTGCGCTTTTTGCGCGGGCAAAGGGGAAAAACCAAAGGGATCGAGGTGCTCTGTTTGCGGCGGCAGCGGTAATGTTTCGGTCCAGCCCCCGGCCATTGAATGTGCCTACTGCAGGGGAACGGGAAAGGAGAAGCCCCGAAGCAATCTGACCTGCACCGTATGCAGGGGTAAAGGCCATGTCAGCGTGAAGGAGCCCCTTGAGCCCTGTCCCAAGTGTCGGGGCAAGGGGAAAGACCCCCATAACAAGCTCCCCTGTACCGCGTGCCGGGGAAAAGGCGTTGTCACAGCGAAAGGGTGATCAATGGAAGACAGAAATACCATATCCATAGGCAAACTGGCAGCAATGGAGCGGGCATGCGCCTTGGGTCTTGCGGCGAGCCGACCGGCCACATCTGCACTCGAGTCTGAGGCCCGGGAATGGAGGCGGCAGGAAGAAGTGGAGAAACAGGACCCTGTATATCCATTGGTCCCGGATGACCCCTCGCAAAAACCTGCCGACGTCCTGGCCGCAAAACCCGAAACAGGGACCCCGGAATCAAACGAAGAAAACGGAGGTGAATTGCCGGTCTTCCATGAAGTGGCTGCAAAGACAATTCCCGGGGCATTTGGTCCGGAGGGCGAATCCAGGTCTTCTGAAAGAGAGTCGGAGACAAACCGGGAATTTAACTGGAAGCCATATGAATCAGAGCAGGGCAAGGTTGAAACGAAGCCTAAGAATTTGAACCCTGCCTCGGTTTCGCTTATAGCCCGCAAAATCATGGCAAGAGAGTGGGCGGCGGCATTGGGCTGTAGTAGGAGCGTAGAAGATGATAAGTCTGTTGTTGAACGAAATGCAGAAGAGTTCAGACAGAAAAAGGAGGCAGAAAAAGAGAGGAAGGAGATGGAAGCGAAAAGGGCCAGTGAGCTGAGGGAAGTTTTAGAAGAGGCCCTCAGATCCTTTGGGCGGGCCCTCCTGACAGCCTCCAAGCCTGTGCCCCCGGAAACTGCCGAGGCCCTCCTTGAGACCGCCCTTACGGATACAGGGGAATTCATAAACATAACCTGGCAGGAAGACGGGTGTCAAATTCTGATCGAGCCATGGGAAGAACGGAGGCTGAGACGGAAGAACGGAGAAATGACGCCCGCCGTGTTTGAGGCCACCGTTGATGATAATCTGATGCTCGCCTCCTATGAAAGGGTCAGGAACCCTGAGTTTCTTGAGCAAACCCGGAATGAGCTGATATTGAAGAATATAATGTCAAATTTCAGGAACTCGCCGCGCCAGGATCTGGACACCTTTGAAGATGCCATCGCGGAAGGGGGTCGAATCGTTAAATCAGCGGAGGTGGATGAGGGCTGGAAAATTGTAGTGGAGCCCTGGGAAGAGATGCGGATTCGAAACATAGAGCGCGGAGGCCGAACTCCCATTATGACCTATGTGATCAAGGCAGATAACGGATTTGAAAACATAAGTTGTGTAAAGGGGCAGGACGTACTAACGCAATGACCAACTTTGAAAGGGGATAGCGGTGGGAACTGAAAGAAGCTCAGAAGTAACGCCTATTATCATTGATAAGGATCAGCCCGGATTCGTTCAGTCCGATTACATCAAAGGGGTCTTAAGGAGGGGTGCGACCTACATGAACGCGGGATTCCCCATCCACCTCAGCGGACCGGCAGGCACTGGGAAGACTACCATGGGAATGTATTTGGCGGCCCAGATCGGGCGGCCTGTCATATTGATCCACGGCGACGATGAGTTCGGCACCTCCGACCTGATCGGTGGTCAGTACGGCTACCGGAGGAAAAAAATGGTGGATAACTTTATCCATTCGGTCCTGAAATCGGAGGAAAATGTCTCTCCGGAATGGGTGGACAACCGGGTAACCGTGGCATGCAAACATGGATACACGCTTATCTATGACGAATTCACCCGTTCCAGACCGGAAGCCAATAATGTACTCCTCCCCATATTGGAGGAAAAGATGTTAGATCTCCCGGCGGCGCGGGGGGAAGATGGTTATCTGCGAGTCTCGCCGGAGTTTCGAGCGATCTTTACCAGCAATCCTGAGGAATATGCGGGTGTGCACAAGGCGCAGGATGCCCTGAAAGACCGCATGATAACAATCAGGCTGCGGCACTACGACCGGGAAAGCGAGGCTTCCATTGTCGAGGAAAAATCAGGGTTACCTGAAGCTGAGACCGCAAGAGTGGTGGATCTTGTACGTTCTATCAGGGATACGAGAGAAAATAGCCTTCAGCCCAGTGTCCGGGCAAGCATTATGATCGCCAAGGTATTGAGTACAACCGGTTCCACCCCCCAAGCGGATGACAGCGATTTCGTTGATGCATGCCTGGATGTCCTCAACTTTGATTCAAACGGGTTCAAAGGGCAACCCGAAGGCGAAGTCAGACAGGCAATAATGGATACGATTAATCAGGTATGTTGAGGGCTAATAATAATAGGTAGAAACTGGAGAGACAATGGCTAAAGAAGGACAATACGTTTACTGTATTATTGAAAGTAACGGAGGTCGGAATTTCGGACCGATCGGTATCGGTCAGCGCGGGGATATCGTCTCAACCATCGGGTTCAACGATATCAGCGCTGTCATCAGCAGTTCACCCATGGCAAAGTACGTGATCAATAGGGAAAACATGACAGCCCATGAAAAGGTCATCGAAGAAGTGATGAAAGATTATACGGTACTTCCGGTGAGATTCTGTACCATCGCGGCCAGCGTCGAAGAGGTTCGAAGCCTCCTGAGAAGACGACATTCGGAATTCAAGGGCCTCCTGAGAGATATGGACAATAAGGTGGAGATGGGTCTGAAGGCAGTCTGGAAAGATGTGAGCCGGATCTTTCAAGAGATAGGAGAAGGGAACAAGGAGATCAGAAAGCTCAAGAAGAAGGCACAGGAAAAATCCGGGAAAGGCGACAATACCCTCAAGATCACTCTGGGTAAGGCGGTAAAAGATGCCCTTGAAAACAAAAAGGTTGATGAAACCCGGTCTGTCGTCAAGGTGTTCAAACGGAGCGCCATTGACGTCAAGGTAAATGACGTGTTTGGGGACGGCATGTTTTTAAATGCAGCTTTCCTCATAGACAGAACGAGGGAGAAAGAGTTTGACTTCTTGGTGGAAGATCTCGGCAAAGAATATGATGACCGGGCTACATTCAAATACGTCGGCCCGGTGCCCCCATTTAACTTTGTGAATATTGTGGTGAAATGGTGAACGGATTGATGATTGGGAAATGGTCAGCGGGCAGAAACCCGCAACGTGTAAGGTAAAATTATGACTTCTGTCAAGAAGACACAAAAGGCAAAGAAGCCTAAACCCCTCACCTTGAAGGTCGCCGAGGCCGGGTCCAAGGACGTAGGTCGGGGGATTGTGCGGCTGGATCCTGTTGACTTCAGGAAGATAGGTGTTGAAGTGGGGGATGTCGTTGCCATCCAGGGGAAGAGGGAAACCGTTGCCAAGGTCCTTCCCGCCTATATGGAGGATCGCGGCAAAGGGTTGATTCGACTGGACGGTATCACCCGGGATAATGCCAAGACCGGTATTGATGAAAAGGTTGACGTCAAAAAGATGGAGTTCAACCCGGCTCAAAGCATTGTCGTTGCTCCTTTGACCGTGATGCGTTCTCATGATGCCCGCTACATCGGGAGTCTGTTGGAGGGTCTTCCTCTGGTGGAAGGGGACATTGTGAGGGCAAGGCTTTTCGGGACCAGGACCCAGGACTTCAATGTCGTATCGACCAAGCCTTCGGGTGTGGTGATGATCCACCCCAAGACCGTCATGAAGATCCAGGCGAAGGGGGAACCCGGGGAGGTCAGGACCAGGATAGCCTATGAGGATATCGGGGGTCTTGGCAAGGAAATCAGGCGCATCCGTGAAATGATAGAACTCCCTTTGAAATACCCCCAGATCTTTGAACGCCTGGGCATCGATCCGCCAAAGGGCGTTCTTCTACATGGCCCTCCAGGATGCGGCAAGACCCTGATTGCCCGGGCCGTCGCCAATGAAACGGACGCATATTTCGCGCAGATCAGCGGCCCCGAGATCATGAACAAGTTTTACGGCCAGAGCGAGGCCAATGTAAGGAAGATATTCGATGATGCCACCGCGCATGCGCCAAGCATCATATTCTTAGACGAGATTGATGCCATTGCCCCGAAGCGTGAGGAGATGGGTGGCGAAAAGCAGGTAGAGAAGCGAGTGGTGGCACAGCTTCTGGCGCTGATGGACGGGCTTTCTTCAAGGGGACAGGTCATTGTGATAGGCGCCACCAATATTCCCAATGTCCTTGATCCGGCTCTCAGAAGGCCGGGCCGTTTTGACCGTGAAATTCAGATCAGCATACCGGACAAAAACGGACGCTTAGACATCCTCAATATACACACAAGGGGTATGCCTCTGGCGGAAGATGTGGAACTGGCTCGTCTTTCAGAGATCACCCATGGGTTTGTTGGGGCCGATCTCGAGGCCCTTTCCCGTGAAGCAGCCATGACAACCCTCAGGAAGATTTTTCCCAATATCGACTTTGAGCTTGAGGAGATCCCCTATGAAGATTTGATGAACCTTCAGGTCACCATGGACGATTTCACTGAAGCATTAAAAGAGGTGGAACCTTCTGCCATCAGGGAGGTATTCACTGAAATCCCGGACGTTGGTTGGGACGATGTGGGAGGCCTTGCTGAAGTAAAGAGGGTTTTAATGGAGACCATTGAGTGGCCCTTGAAATACGCCAAATTATTCGAGCATGCCAATACAAGTCCCTCCAAAGGGATACTCCTTTATGGTCCACCCGGTACCGGAAAGACGTTGCTTGCCAAGGCAGTGGCTTCAGAATCAGAGGTAAACTTCATTTCGGTGAAA
Source organism: uncultured Desulfobacteraceae bacterium (assembly GCA_964588535.1). Lineage (GTDB taxonomy): Bacteria > Desulfobacterota > DSM-4660 > Desulfatiglandales > Desulfatiglandaceae > NaphS2. The sequence goes on along the minus strand of CAZPQA010000005.1, from coordinate 7,580 downwards.
GGCCCGGAAATACTATCAAAGTGGGTTGGTGAGAGTGAGAAAGGTGTCCGTGAGGTATTTAAAAAAGCCAAGCAGGCATCTCCCTGCATCATTTTTTTCGATGAGATAGACAGTGTGGTGCCAAGGAGAGGTTCGGAGGCCGCATCCCACGTAGTCGACAGGGTCATCAGCCAGTTTCTGACTGAGTTGGATGGTATTGAGGAGCTGAAAGGGATCGTTGTTTTAGCAGCGACCAACCGGCTCGACATTATCGACCAGGCGTTACTCAGGGCCGGCAGGTTTGATTTTCACTTAGAGCTTCCTGCCCCTGACCAGAAGGCAAGGCTTGAGATATTCAAAGTCCACACAAGAGATAAACCCCTGGGACCGAACGTTGATCTCGAATCTCTGGCCAAATCTACAGAGGGTCTCATGGGCTCTGACATAGAATCGGTTTGCAGAAAAGCCGCTATGATGGCCATACGAGAATTCATCGAGAGCGGGAAAGAAGACTACGCTGATTTCAAAATTTCAAACCAGCACTTTAAGAAATCTCTAACACCTACAACCGACAACTGATCACTAACCAGTTTGGTAAAAAAAATGACGACAAACGGAAAATTCATATACGGGTTTGTACGCGCGGAGAAAGACCGGAACCTGAACCTCGTAGGGATTGACCAGGGGGAAGTATTTCTGTTTCCATACCGGAATATTGCGGCTGTAGCCGGCGATATGGCGTTTAAACAATTCAGCGCCCTCCCAAAAGAACTTCTTCTCCAGAATCTGGCCATCTATCAAGCCATCATCGAAAGGATCATGAAAAATCGTCACATCATCCCCGTCAAGTATGGGACGATTGTAAGCGAACATGATCTCAAAAACCTTCTTGAAACCGCCTGTGACCCCATCGAAAAACATCTTGGGGAGATGGAAGGTAAAATCGAGTTGAACGTGGCAGCCGTATGGAGCGATTTTGAATCAATCCTGAAAGAAATAGGGGAAGAGGACGCCGTCAGGAAATTGAAGAAAGAAGCCGCCTCAAAACCCGATGATAAGGTTTTTGAGGTCAAGTTAAGCGTCGGCAAACTGGTGAAGGCATCTCTCGACAAAAGGAAAAAAGAATGCGCTTCCCTGATTGTGGACACCCTGAAAAAAGACGCGGAAGACCACATTTCTCACGCCATCATGGATGATGCCATGATCGTGAACGGGGCGTTCCTGATCAACCAGGACAAACAGGAAGCATTGGAAAAAAAGGTGGAGGCGCTCGACCGCCACTACCAGGACAAAATCAATTTCAGGATTGTAGGGCCGCTTCCGCCTTACAGCTTTCGCACACTGGAAATCACAAAAGTGGATTTTGGAGAAATTAACCACGCGAAAGACGTCATGGGCATGGGAGAACAATCTACGGCTGCTGAAATCAAAGAAGTCTACTGGGGTCTCAGTAAGAAATACCATCCTGACAAGTTTCCGGATGACCCCGAAGCTCAAAAGCGGTTTGAAAACATAACAAAATCCTATCAAAAGCTTACGGGCTATTGCCAGAATGATGCCTGTTCTTTCAAAGAGGCGGATGTCAGAAATTGGATCAGCATCAAAGCCGTGGAGCAAGCCGCCGCCATGTAGGCGACAATAAAACGTCCACGGGGCGTAACAATCTGAAGAGGAGCGCAACGCTTAATGACCGAAAAGGAAGGCAACTATTTATATTGCATTATCGAAGCAGATGAAGAACGCCATTTCTCTTCAAAAGGGATCGGCGACCGGGAAGATTCTGTTTATAGCATCTGCTACAGAGACATAGGGGCCGTTATCAGTCCTTCGCCCGATATCAAATATTCCGTAAACAGGACAAATACCATGGCCCATCAGAAAGTGATGGAAGAGACCATGGCAGATTATCCCATGCTGCCCGTAAGATTCGGAACCATCGGCGAAAACGCTGAGGTTATCAAAGAAAAGGTCTTGAAGGCCCGTTATGATGAATTGAAAGCGCTTTTGACTTATGTGGAAGACAAGGTCGAACTGGGTCTCAAAGCCCTGTGGACGGACAAGGAAACCTTGTTCATCGAACTCGTTCGTGAAAACAAGGAAATCAGGCTGTTAAGAGATCGACTCAAATCAAGAAGGGGCGGCACACAGCGGGACCAGGTTAAATTGGGCGAAATGGTAAAAAACGCCCTTGAGATGAAAAATGAAAAGGAAGAAAAAGCTATCCTGGGCTGCTTCAAAGCGTTATGGACCGATCAAAAAACAAATCATACCATGGGCGACCAGATGATTACCAACAGCGCTTTCCTGGTCAAAAAAGAGAATGAAAAAGGCTTTGATCGGCAGATCAATAAATTAAGCGAAACATATGGCGGCAGGACAAGATTGAAGTATGTGGGGCCTGTCCCCCCATGTAATTTCATAGAGATTGTGGTGAAATGGTGAAACGATAATGACCCGTGATGACCCAACTTTCAATAATAAATTGCCATGGCCCTAATTGTAGACGACATACTGTTTTTTCCTCTTAAATTTACCGTGTGGCTGGGTAAGAAGCTCAGGGAATCGGCTTATGAGGACGTAACGGATGAATCCAAAGTGCATGAAGAACTTCTTCAACTCCAGATGCGTTACGAGATGGAGGAGATAGACGATGAGACCTATGAAAAAAAGGAGACACAATTGATGGAACGGTTGGAAGCCATCAGAGAGATGAAGGAGGAGGAGTAAATATGCCTGATGAACAAGGAAGACGGGGTGCCTTTCGATGCACCAGATGCGGTGAGGTCACCTCAGGTGGTTTAAAGAGCTGCCCCCAGTGTGGACAAAGGCTCACCTTGGAATGCCCTGATTGTGGAGAGACGTGGCGCCATATTCACGGATACAAATTCTGCCCCAATTGTGGAAAACGGGTGACGGGGCAGACAAATTAATTCTTAAAGAAGAACGAATTCCGGGTTTCATGAAACAACATAAAGGAGGGACATAAAATGGCTTTAGGTATGGCAGCGATCATCGACAAGGCAAGGGCGGAATTGAAAAACCTCACGGGGTTGGAAATCTCCTCCACCGTAGCGGCGGAAAAAGAAGAAGAGGGCTGGATGGTAACCATAGAAGTGATTGAAAAACACTCCATCCCGGATGGCATGGACATTCTGGCCATGTACGAAACACGATTGGATGGGGAAGGAAACATGATCGAGTTTAAAAGAGTCAATATGCGCAAACGTATTGACACAGAAGATTCTGAAGAATAGGCCGACAAGGGAAATTGAGGAAATCGATCAAAGGCTCAGACAGATCAGGGGACCATCCGAATGACCCTGTTGAAATGCTTCGGGCAAGTCGACGCAGACGGAAAAATAGCCATCGGCCAAAATTTCATGATCCATATGGGCATGAAATCCGATACACCGGTGGCCCTGAAAGTGATGAGAGTAACCGGCAGCAGCCGTGCGCCGTACCTCATTGTTCATCGGCCGGATAGCGTGCCCAGATTCACGGCCCTGCAAACGCTTATGCTTACTTCCATGGGCCAAATCGATCAAGAGAACAATATCCTCCTGGAGGACCAGGTAATGGCCGAGTCCGGGTTCGAACCGGGTATTTCCCTGGAATGCAAACTGTCCGGCCCCCCAAGCGCTCCCTGCCTGACCATCAGAAACAAAGGCCCGGCAAAGCTGACGACCCTGCAGGAAAAAATGGGGCTGAGACAGAGAAAAAGATGGAAAACCGTGACCATGGATTACTAGGGGAGAGTGAGATGAAATACGCAACAGGCAGGGGAACAAGGTGCAAGCACTCCACTTCAATGGAATGGGACGAGGTGGAGAAAAAACAGCGCCGGACCGGACTCAGGTTCTCTACAGGCAGAAACGCCTGCATAAGGCATAACTGCGGGATAGCGCCGGATGAAGAAACCAGCGACAAGAGCAATGCTGATGTCGCCGACAAGAAAGGGCGCCAAAAAACGATCGGAGGAATCAATGGTCAGCGGAAGTGAAAAAAAGGCGTTAGAAGTGGTTGATGATGAAGGCGGGGAAACCACAAGCCAGAAAGTGAGCCGGAAATTGGGCGTGGATACGGGCTACGCAAGGCTTCTATGCATGAATCTTGCCCACAAGGATTATGTGGACTTGAAGCAATCCGGGTTGTTCAAAATCACGTATAAGGGCAAAATGACCCTCGGAAAAGTATCCGGTGATGGTCGAAAGGGAACCTCCCGGCAGGGAGGGTTCAAGAGATTGGATCAGGAGCATCTTGGGTGGGATGTCCTGCGAAATTCCCGGGGCGGTCGCAATACCTCGCCGACGTTCCATAAACCCGGTCAGGAAAAGGTGGCTTGGGCCACAGCGAAAGTCGACCGTTCAGGCAGGCACCATTCCCGGACAAAAGGTGGAATACCGGTTGGAAAGTTATTGACTCAAACATCCTATCCCTGCGGATTTTGTAACGGCAAGGGGGAAAAACCAAAGGGCGTCAAATGCCCTGTATGCCGTGGGGCTGGAGAGGTGGCCATAGCCCCTCCAGCGGTAGTATGCGCCTATTGTAAAGGCAGGGGTGAAGACAAGCCCAGAAGCAACATCACCTGCACGGTTTGCGGCGGAAAAGGTTTTGTGCCCGTTAAAGAACCGATAGAAGGCTGCTCGCGGTGCAGGGGAAAAGGCGTAGAAGCCAACAACAAACTCCCCTGTCTTGGGTGTAAAGGAAAGGGCGTTATATCAAAAAAGGTTCCCCGGAAAGAAACAGCCCTCGCCAAAACGGGTTTTCATCGCCAAACGAAATTCCAAATGGAACAGAAGGAGAAAAATCTGGGCCGGGCGACAAAACGCCAGCGAAACCCCATGGCCAGTGAAATAGAAGTGTTGAAGGTCTACAAAAAGGCAACGCGAACCGGAAAGGCCCTCAGTGTGGGCAGTTATACAAAGATGTCTCCTGCTTACCTTGCAATGATGGTCCGGTCTCTGGCGGAAAACGGCTTTCTGATGTCGGTTGCTCCGAGACGCTATGAAATTACAGGCAAAGGGATTGAATTTCTGGCAGGGAAAAAAATATGTTGAAGCTGTAGAATTTCATCATAATTCCCTGAAACAGCAGGTAGGATTTCGTGGTAAATACCGATGACCCGTGATATGAAAGATTTAATTGTCGACATATTTGTAAAAGAGGACAGGATGCGCGTGGTTGCGGAGCTGCCCATCGTGCAGGAAGAAAATATCGCGATCAATTTGGTGACAGATACGCTCAGCATATCTGCTTTGGGTAAAAGGTTGAGCTATTATAGAGATGTTGAACTTCCTCGCCCCTGCAAGACTGTAATTGGGAAAATGTACAGCAATGGAATTCTGGAAATTGCCTTGTGCTGAAGGCGCACCCAAAAAGCGGAAAATCACTGCCAAATTGAGCCTGCCAATTGACTTTTCCGTCCATATGCCGGTGATCCGGCTGAAGGAGTAAAACGATGGCAATGGAACCATCCCGTGATAACAGCAATGGTGGCGGATTGGCCGACGTCATCGACAGAATCCTGGACAAAGGCCTGGTGATCAACGCGGACATCGCTGTGTCTGTGGCAGGGGTCGAGCTGCTCGGCATCAAAATCAGGGCCACTCTGGCCTCCTTTGAGACGGCCGCCAGATACGGCCTTGAATTTCCCTCCGGCACCAATCTTGAGACACCCGCGTGGGACGAAGCCGTCGTGGCCAAAGAAGGTTGTCCCCAATGCGACAAAAGGGTCCCGGTGGAAGATCTTATCAGCGCGGGATGCCCCTGGTGCGGCTGGGTCAGCGCCAAGGCAAGGGCGCAGGAAGTGATCACTAGCCCCTGAACACTGAAAAATGGTCTTTGGAACTGTCTTCAAGAGAGTCGTAGATGAAGCAAAAAACGAGGCGGAAAGAAAAGCAAAAAGCGCCTATTGGGTGACGTGTCCTGAATGCGGCCGGCAGGTTGTAAAAAAGGAATTGACGAGTAAAGGCTGTTACATATGCGGCTATCAAGAAAATGGAAATGTTTCAGACCGGGGACGTCCCCGAAAGCCCTATCAAACCCACTGCCCCAAATGCGGCGTCAAAGTCATAACCCGGCAGTTACGTGAAGAAGGATGCTATATCTGCGGGCGGAGAAAGGACAGGGGTCAGGGGTCATCGAGCACTAAACACTGAACACTAAACCATGCCCATAGATATCGATGAAAAAAACCTCAAGCACGGGGTCCTGGGGCTGGTCGTGGCCCTGGTGGAGATCATCAAGGACGCGCTCAGGCTTCAGGCCCTCAAAAGGATGGAGGGTGGGAGCCTGACGGAAGAGGAGACAAATCGGCTCGGTGAGGCCCTCATGGATCTCGACACCGCCATCGAGGAGATGAAAGTGGAGCAGGGGATCACCGAATCGGTCAAATCGGTCAGGGACGGTCTAGATAATATTGTTGATGAGCTGTTGGATAAGATGATTAATCCGGAAAGGTGGAAGGAAGAAAGTGGACAGTGATGAATGAACATTAAAATGAAAAAGATAATCGAGAAAATGGTGCGGCAGGAGATGAGAGATATCCTTGCTGAGAATGAGGTCTCAATAGAGGAGATGGTGAAGACGTCGCTTCTTCCTGAGTTGAAAGCTGCTGTTCGCGAATCGGTGTACAAGGCGATGGAAGATTTGACAGAAAGAACTTCCGAGATTGTGGGGAATCGACACCCTGCGGAATCTGAGGCACTGCAAGTATATGACGAAACCCGCAACCCGGAAATCCAAAATCCAAAATCCAAAATCGGACTGTATCTTTACTGCATTGCCGATGGGGGCGAAGCCATCCATCTTGATGTCGCAGGGATAGAGAATAATGAAATCTACACCATCCCCTTTAAAGATCTCTCCGCGGTGGTACACAATTGCTCCGCCGAACCCTACCAATCGGAAGACCAGGAGAAAGTCAAAGGCTGGGTGTTAACCCATCAAAAAGTGGTGGACACGGCCTGGGAAAAATTCGGGACGATCATCCCCATCGGCTTTGATACCATCATTCAGGGAAGGGCGGTTGCAAACCCTGAAGAGAATATGAAAACATGGTTGAAAGACGACTACGACAACCTGAAAGCAAAGATGGCCAAAATCAGAGACAAGGCGGAATATGGCGTACAGATCTTCTGGGAAACCCGGATCATGGCTCAGGACATCAGCGAGGAAAGCGCCGAGATAAAGGCATTGCAGGAAGAGATCGAAACAAAACCCAAAGGGATTGCCTACATGTACCGGCAAAAACTGGAGGAACTGCTGAAAAAAGAGATGGAGAACAAAGCGGATCGGTGCTTTCAGGAATTCCATGAAAAGATCAAGCGCCATGCCGATGATCTCCATGTGGAAAAAACAAAAAAGGCCGAAGATGAAAACCAGCAGATGCTCTTGAACCTCTCCTGTTTACTGCCCGGGGATCAGAGCAAAAACCTGGGCGAAGAACTGGAAAAAATCGATGCCATGGAAGGCTTTTCCGTTCGCTACACCGGCCCATGGCCGCCGTATTCTTTTGTTTGACAGTGGCTACGAGCCACTGAACACTATGACCCCTCAACGAAACACAAACGCAACCTTAGTCGACCTCCTTGACCGGGTCC
>CAZPQA010000004.1:0-70417 GCA_964588535.1 uncultured Desulfobacteraceae bacterium | reverse complement strand
GATGAAATCCGTAGCACCGGCATTGATGGTTTCCACATATTTATATTCTTTGGTGAAACCGGTCATGGCGATAGCGCATATATCCGGGTATTTGCCTTTGACAATTCTGATCAATTCGAGTCCATTAATCCCCGACATTCGAATGTCTGTCAACAAAAAGCTGTAGGAATTTGTTTTAAATTTTTCAAGCGCCTCATCACCGCTTTCAGCAGTATCCACTTTGAAGCCCAAATGCAGCAACATGGCAGTAATGGGTTCTCTGACAATGTCCTCGTCATCGACTACCAGAACATGTTCGTTTTTATAGGAAATATCGTTATTTATCTTGGACATATTGAATTTCTAATACCCCCTTACTTCGCCTTTTAGTGAATTAAGGTAAGACGCCTTTATGGTAATTTCAACCAGTTTTCCGACCATACCGGCATTCCCATCAAAATTAACCACTTTATTAGAACCGGTTCGGCCCGTAAGCTGTCCCCCCTTTTTGCTGGGTCCTTCCACCAATACCGTCAGCTGCCGGCCTTTTAGCTTGCGGTTTTTTTCAAGGGTGATGCTGTTCTGGAGGCCTTGCAGGCGTTGCAGCCTGGATGCTTTGATCCCTTCACTTATTTTGTCCGGCATCCTTGCCGCAGGCGTTCCTTCGCGATCAGAGTACTTAAAGGAAAAAAGTGAATCAAATTCAACTTGTTGTATTAAATCGAGGGTGAATCGAAAATCTTCCTCCGTTTCGCCCGGGAATCCTACCATAACATCGCTTGTAATGGCAATATCCTCTTTAGAATTTCTCAATTTATCAATGATTTCAAGGTATTTTTCCCGCGTATACCCACGATGCATCAATTTCAATATGCGATTGGACCCCGCCTGGAACGGCAGGTGGATATGGCTCGCCAACTTATCCATATTCCCGAAACACGCAAGAAGATCATCAGAAAGGTCTTTGGGGTGGGAGGTTGTAAACCGGAGCCTGTGCAGATCGTCAAGGTCCTTCATGGCATTCAGCAAAGATGCGAAATTCCATATCTTTTCATCTTCCCATGCATATGAATTGACGTTCTGGCCCAGCAGCGTTATTTCCCCCACTCCCTCGGCCAGAAGGTACCGGGCTTCCTCAAGGATGTCTCTTGGCGCACGGAAGTATTCACGCCCCCTGACGTAGGGAACAATGCAATAGCTACAGAAGTTATTGCAGCCTTCCATAATGGAAATGAATCCCGACGTCTGATTCTGAAAATATCCTGTGCATTTTACGGGGGGCGGTGGCGCAACACTGAGCCCAGTGGCCACCACCCGCTGGCGTTTGTCATAAATTTCCTTTACGATTTCAAGAATTCGACCCAGTTCCCTTGGACCCATCACGAAATCCACCAGGGGAAATCTCTTCATTAATCTTTTTCCCTTCATCTGGGCCAGGCATCCGATCATGCCCACAACCAGTTCCGGGTTCTTTTCTTTGAGACCCGCCATCCGGCCGAGAAAACTGCAGGCTTTCTGTTCCGGTTTGGCGCGGACAGCACAGGTATTGATTAATATGAGATCCGCCCGGTGGACCTCCTTTTCCGGAGAAAAGCCATTTTGAATCAGGGACTGTGCCAGAAAATCGGAATCATATTCATTCATCTGACAGCCCATGGTTTTGATATGAAAACGCTTATTCAATCATATACCTCAATGAAAGCTTGAAATGCGCAACCTTTCATCTTTTCTTAAGGAATCCATCAACTCATTAACCAATTTCTCACAACCGGGCGCCATGGAGACTTCGATCAGTGCCAGATACGGATCGATGGTGGAAACAAGGGCCATCCCGTCATAGGATTCAAGGGTAAATCTCAAAAAATGGATCTCCCTTCGGTTTACCTTAAATATCTGTTTCGTGCTGTTCAACCAGATTGATTCCTGACCTGTCAGGAAGTCTCCGTATCCTTGTTGTACGTGACCCCCCCCCACATGAGTTTTGTTCTCAGAATGCGGAAATGATCCTGACCGGGGGGCTTGAAAAGGTTGATTTTTTCCTTTGATTTGTAAATGTTGACCTTGTCGCCGTGATGAAGGTCAAATCCCACTTGCCCGTCAAAGGTGAGGACCACAGTTTCTTCACTTTCCCGGCCCATCTCTATGCTAACGACGGCGCTGTCGGGTACGATGATCGGCCGATTGGTGAGGGTAAAGGGACAGATGGGGGTTAGTAAAAATGTTTCAATGGTGGGGTACAGGATGGGACCTCCCGCCGAGAGGTTGTAGGCAGTGGACCCGGTTGGGGTGGAGATAATGAGGCCGTCGGCCCTGAATGTGGTCACAAAAACATCATCAATGGCCACATCAAGGTCGATGATTCTGGCAAGTGTACTTTTGTTGATCACCACATCGTTTAAAACCTGAAAGCGGATCACTTCACTTTCGCCTCTCAAGACTTTTGTTTCAAGCATCATTCGGCTTTCCACTTGAAGGCCTCCGCTCACCATGGTCTCAACCGCAGAATAAAGCTGCTCCATCGGGATACACGTCAGGAACCCCAATCCTCCCAGGTTAACCCCCAGAATCGGCGCACCATATCTTCCCACCTGGCGGGCCGCTCCCAGCAGGGTTCCGTCCCCACCCAAAACCACAACCCAGTCTACATCCTTTGGAATGGCCAGGTTTTTCTGGAACACGCCCCCTTCTGCAACCTCAGCTGTCATTTCCAGGCAAAACACGGTGATTCCGCGATTCCCGAACCAGGTCTCCAGCTTCAGCGCTTCTTTTCTTGCCGGTTCGTGATGATGCTTGTAAATAATTCCAACAGATTTTGATGACATGAGGAACCTTTACGCTATTTCCTTGCTGATCACAACCCAATCATCGGTCAAATTCGAGGTGGTATCGACCAGCAGGTGGATTACCTTCAACTCCGGGGGCCGTTGTTTTGGATCGTCCAGATCAACAGGCTCAAAATTTTGTTCTTCCTTTTAGATCGTCAGGTTCGCCGTATTCTTATATTAAATGCGAGAAACAGGTCAAGGGCAAAAAAAGTATAAAATGGTAAGGATTGGCTTTAAAAGAAATTGAACAGAGGTATATGACAATCTGGTTGTCAATTCTTATGGCGGAAATATGATGGCATGAGGACATATTTTCGATATCCCCATGCCATAGGATACAAACATCAAACCTTTATTGCTTTTCAGACCATCTCAGCTTTGTAGTGGTGATAATAAGCGAAAACTTTTTTGACGTAATACCGGGTTGCCTTTATGGGCGGAATTCCCCCGTGTCGCCTTACCTTGCTGGCTCCGGCATTATAGGCTGCCAGCGCCAGTTTAACATCATCGTTAAAAGCATCCAGGAGTTGTCTTAAATACTTGACACCACCATTGATGTTATGGGCCGGATTAAAAGCGTTTTTCACGCCCAGGGAACGGGCAGTTCTAGGCATGAGTTGCATCAAACCCTCTGCTCCCTGTTTTGAGACAGCCTTCGGGTTATATGTGGATTCAGCCATAATAACGGCCTTAATCAGAGCAGGGTCCACCTCGTAGCGGTCAGCAGCGCTGCTGATCATCGTGTTGAAGCGATCAGATTTGCTTTTCCGAACCGGTATGATGGCAATCTCGGCACTGGCCAGGGTTGTGAGGTGCGGGATTTTGCGGGATTTCGACGGGGGTGCTTTTTCCGGGTCTATCCCGGAAGCGGACTGAACATTGATCATAAGAACGAAACTGAAAACAAACAATAGGCAAATCACCCTGAAATATGGGCTACGGGCATCAGGGCCTGAAAAAGGCCATGATATTGAGATTTCCTCCATGGTTAACCTCCTGTGTTGGAGAAGATGTGAACATTCTTCATATATTAAACCGGGTTTTCAGAGCAAAATACGTGCCATAATTTATGTCATTTTAGGTTTTCCCATGACGTATCGAGAAAAAAGCAAAAAGCATTTGCGCTTAAATATATGCAATGGTTTTATTTTTTCAATGTCTGAAGGCAAAATAGTTGTATTTTGAAATGTTGAATCTGATAATAAAAATGACTAATGTTAGGAAATCAGGTAGTATAACGGGGTTGTTCGACCACAGAAAATGGTTGAACAGGTGTCCTTTTTGCCACAACCGCAAGCCATATGAACATTCCGAGATGTTGACTTTGTGCTGAACCTGTCATAAACCAGAAAACAAAAACTTCAGGAGGCATTATATGCACCGTGAGATAAAGGAAACAGTTGCGTTTCTCTCTTCACTGATGAAAAAAACACCGGAGATCGGTATGATCACCGGTACGGGCCTGGGAACCCTTACCGAAAAAATCTCCGTTGACTTTCGCGTGCCATTTGGAAAGATCCCGAATTTTCCCACCTCAACGGTTGAGGGACATCAGGGAAATCTGGTGGGTGGCAAAATCGCAGGAAAATACGTGTTGGCCCTTGAAGGCCGGTTCCATCTTTATGAGGGTTATTCACCGAAAGAGGTGACATTTCCCGTCAGGGTCATGGCCATGCTCGGCGCAGAGTACCTGTTTATGTCGAGTGCTGCGGGCGGCTTGAATCCACAGTTTGAAGCGGGGGACCTCATGGTTGTCACCGACCACATCAATTTGAAAGGAGTGAATCCGCTGGTCGGGCAGAACCGGGATGATTTCGGCCCCCGGTTTCCGGACATGACCCGTGTTTATGACCCCGATCTTGTTCGCCTGGCGGGTAGCGTGGCGCTTGAACAAAAGATTCCCCTGCGTCAGGGCGTCTATGTGGGCGTCCTGGGTCCTTCTCTTGAGACACCCGCGGAAACGCGATTTTTGAGAATAATTGGCGCTGATGCGGTGGGCATGTCTACGGTTTCACAAGCCATTGTAGGCGTCCATAGCGGTATGAAGATCCTATGCGTTGTCGTCATTACCAACATGAACCTGCCGGACTGCATGGAAGAGACTTCCATTGATGCGGTCATCGCCACTGCTGAAAGAGCAGGACCATCCCTTTCAAATCTCTGGGAGGGCATCATCGGCAATCTCCAGCTGCAATAGATAAAGAAAAGGAAATGAAACGAAAGGATCTGTAACCCCATGGAAAAAGCAGCCATTATCCGACTGAGTTTTTTTCTGGGTATTTTCCTGGTGATGGCTTTATGGGAGATTATTGCGCCCAAGCGAAAAAAAACCACCTCCAAAGCGATCCGCTGGACATGGAATCTGGTTCTTACGGTACTCAATCCCCTTGTGGTGCGTCTTCTTTTCCCGGTGCTGGCAGTGGCGGTCGCCATTAAAGCCAGGGAACAGGGGTGGGGCCTCCTCAATCTTTATGATCTGCCCGACTGGGTGTCATTTGCTCTGTCCATCATTCTGCTCGATATGGTGGTTTATCTTCAGCATCTGATGTTCCATGCGGTGCCCCTGCTGTGGCGGCTCCACATGGTACACCATGCGGACCTGGACTACGACGTGACCACGGGCCTGCGGTTCCATCCCATTGAAATCATCATCTCCATGCTCATCAAAATGTCCACGGTGGCGGTGCTGGGGCCCCCGGTGGGTGCGGTGGTGGCCTTTGAAGTAATCTTAAACGGCATGGCCATGTTTAATCACGGCAATGTGAGGTTTCCATCCGGTTTCGACCGAATCCTCAGACTCCTGGTGGTCACCCCGGACATGCACCGGGTGCATCACTCCATATACCCCAGGGAAACCAACAGCAACTTCGGCTTCAACCTCTCCTGGTGGGATCGAATCTTCGGCACCTACACAGCGCAACCCAAAGACGGACATCTGGGCATGACCATCGGGTTAAGGCAGTTCAGACAGAGCGCTGAAGTGACCCTTCCCCGGCTCCTGATCATGCCCTTTACGGGAAAGCAGGGGAAATACGCCCTAGGACGGCGGGGAACGTGAGGGTCATAATATTTCCTTTTTCATCTGCAACAACATCTCATAAGCCGCCTTTATCTCCACAAAACGGCTGCCCTCCCCTCCCCTGTCGGGATGGGTTTTCTTGGCCAGGCGCCGGTAGCACCGGGTCAGTTTCGGCCGGTCCATTTTTTTAAAATCTTCCGGGGAAATCCCCAGACACCGGCAGGCCTCCTCATGGGAAACAGAGGGGCGGGACTGGGGTTTGGCCTTACGATAAAATTGATGCTTCCACATGAAATCTTTCACGGTTTGGTTCCAGAAAGTGCCGGGGACAAAGTCGTTGTCAAAATAGAGGATCAGGTATTTGATCAGATAGGGATGAAGGGACTGGTGATCGTGAGGGGCAACACCTTTGAAGAAGTGTTTATCCCGGTTGAGTCTACAGATGTCCTCCATGAAAGATTGATCCACCTTTTCCGGATCAAGGGCTGACGGGTGGTTTCGCGTGAGCAGGTGCTGGAAGTGGTTTTGGAGCTGAAAGGCGGTATAGACGTAAGCGCGACGTTCATGGGGCTTCAGGACCAATTCCATCTGTTCCATCATGGCTTCGATTTCATCCCGGCTTTTTTCGGAAAGAATCTGAAGGAATCTCCAGGGTCTGCGATCCAGATCTCCCATTTGGACGCGCCCGAAACGAAGGTAATGGAATCGACGCTTATCAAAAGAATGCAGCTTTTTCTGCTGCTTCAGCACCTCATCCGGTGACAGAGACCGCCAGGGTTTGGCGGATTCTCCGGGACGTTCGAACCGTTCTACAATCCGCCGGATATGAGGATCCAGAAACGGCATGAGAAGTGATTCCAGCTCATCTTCCGAGAAGCGCTCAGCCATTTCCTGAACCCTTTCCAGGAACGATTCCTTCACATGAAAACTGTTGCCCCCCGGGTATTCGATAAATACCCCGGGATCGGGTCCCAGGTCTATCAGGGCTCGGTGTTTCCAGCATCCTTCGTCATGGCAGGATTCGGAAAGAATGTAGTGATATCCATCCCGTGCATATACTCTTTTAAGATACAATAGGGTTGCTCCGTTTTGCTTTTAACAGTATGTCTAACGAATTCCGCAACCTCAGCGGTTAATTATTTTCTAAGTAGATTTCCCTTGACATTCTTCCGCTTTCAAATATATCCCAATCATAACAGCTTAGAGTTTTAAAAAATGGAAATGCCGATTGACAAAAGCTTATCCAGAGGGCTTTGAACCACGGTAATGTCCTTTTCCATGACGTGAAGATTGGGATCCGGTTGGAGTATTTTTGTATTTTCCATGCTATCAATACTATTAGCCAATAGGTGGAATTTTTTCCACCATATCCGGTCAACCTTCAATTTAATGATGCAAAAGAAAGAATATGCCGTTTCATATCCACCAGCACGAAGCCGGTAAATTTGGTAATAGAAGCACCTTTATCGGTCGCTTTTGATTCAAAAGGTAATCCAAAAGGACGTTCAGTCGAGAAACAAGGGGGCAAAACACGTTACTGGTATTATGGGCCTGGTTGTTGCGTTATGGTTGCTGCGCTGTATCTTATTAAGGCAATTACCGAAATACCAACAAACGCTGAAGTTCGGCTATTTGAAGGCTTCGTTTCATTCAAAGAAAGTGGTAAAAAAAGTATTCATTCAAGGGATGTTGAACTATTGAGGGAGGTTGTCGAAAATCCCTACCAATATCCTGAGGTAATCATCGAGCCTGAAGCGTTGAGAATGACATCTTCAGATATCCTGAGACTCGCGCCGCAACACAGCCACATGCAGTTCTTCGAGGTCGACCATCCGGCGACGTCTGCGGCCAAGGCCAGAGGAGTCGCCCTCGAGGGTCAACCGGCGAACATGATTCAAGTCGCGGCCGGTCTCGGCGAGCAGGCCCTCTCGAGTGTGTTGTCGGAGGACGGTCGTTGGCAGTCCTCACTGCCCTCTGTGCTCCTGGCGGAGGGCCTCTTCCAATACCTCAGGGACGATGAGGTGCGAGGGCTGCTAAGGGATGCGGCAACCTGCACGCCACCCGGAAGCCGGTTCGCGTTCACACACGCAATTCCTGGTGAACGCAGGATGCTCTCGATCCTGACGCGCCTCATCGCAGAACCGTGGAAGTCAGCCGTTTGGAGCGAGGACCTACCCGAGTACGTCGAAGAGACCGGTTGGACGATGATTTCCGACGTCGACACCGACTCAGCGCACGGGGTCGAACGCTATGCAGTTGCTGAGCGACGCTAAATGCTCAGTCGCGAGTCTGACCGAACGGTAGCGCGGACAGCACGCCGCCCAACAATGGGCTCCATGCTTGTGCTTGGGCCATGAAAATGGCGGTTTAAGGCTCCAGAAGACCTATTTTTGGAATGATAACGATATAAACAGAAAGGGAATAGAGAATGCGTATTGGAGAACTGATTCGGAAAACGCAAGCAGGAGAAGTGCTTTCACATAAAGAACTTGTCTATCTGCTTAACCACGAGCCAGATTCGGCTGAAACCTATATGGTTATGGCTGAGGCAACCCGTATCTCGAAAGAGCTCTCTGATGGCATGGCAGAGGTCCATGCGCAATTCGCGATCAATCTCGCACCGTGTTCTTGCGACTGCCTTTTCTGTTCTTTCGCAAAAATCAATGATGTATTCACCGAAACGACAGAGCTGACGCCCGAGCAGGTTGTGACCTATGCTCGTCAGTTCGAGAGTGATGGTGCGAATGCCGTGTTCATGATGTCTACGGCGAAGTACCCGTTTGAACGGTTCATGGAGATGTCGAAGGAAGTTAAAATAAACCTGAAGCCCGAAACAACATTGATAGGTAACGTCGGCGACCAAACGCTCAAGAACGCTGTTAGACTTAAGGAAGCTGGTTTTTCCGGTGTGTATCATGCTGTTCGCCTGCGTGAAGGAAAGGACACCAGCATTTCAGTGGAAAAGAGAAAACAGAGTATCAACAACTTCAAGGAAGCCGGTCTTGAGGTAGGCACATGTGTAGAACCAGTGGGTCCGGAACACACAAATGAGGAGTTGGCTGAGATGATAGAATTCACAGCTTCCATTAACCCCTCATACAGCGGCGCAGCCAGGCGTATTCCTATTCCTGGAACTGAGATTTCCAAACGCGGTATCATCAGTGAATTGCGTATGGCCCAAATAGTCGCTGTCACCCGATTAGGGATGCCACGGTCTGTTATGGGTAACTGTACACATGAGCCCTGTACTCTGGGTGCGGTCGCCGGGGCCAATCTCTTCTGGGCAGAAGTTGGTGCCAATCCCAGAGATATTGAGGAAAAGACCGAGGGAGGCCGAGGCGAAACGGTTAATAGTTGTAGCTCTATTTTCCAGGAAAGTAATTGGGACCTTTGGCACGGTCCATCACGATACTACAATGGTACCATAGAATAATTTATCGGGTCTGGGGTCGCGCTAACTATCTAAAACCATTAATGAACAAAGGAGGTAAATATCATGGCGAATAAAAACCAAAAACTCACTTGCAATGCCGGTGCCCCTGTTGCCGATAACCAAAACGTACTTACTGCCGGTCCACGCGGCCCCATGTTGCTTCAAGATGTTTGGTTTCTTGAAAAACTGGCCAGCTTTGATCGGGAGGTGATTCCCGAGCGTCGTATGCATGCCAAGGGCTCTGGGGCCTTTGGGACCTTTAGTGTGACCCATGATATAACCCACTACACCAAGGCGAAAATATTTTCCGAAATCGGCAAGAAAACAGAGGTGTTTGTTCGATTCTCAACCGTTGCCGGTGAACGAGGAGCAGCCGACGCGGAGCGGGATATCCGCGGCTTCGCTATGAAGTATTATACTGAAGAGGGAAATTGGGACTTGGTCGGTAACAACACTCCGGTTTTCTTCTTAAAAGATCCCTTAAAATTTCCTGACCTGAATCACGCGGTTAAACGTGATCCTCGAACGAATATGCGCAGCGCTAAAAACAATTGGGATTTCTGGACAAATCTCCCCGAGGCACTGCACCAGGTCACCATAACGATGAGTGACCGGGGAATTCCTCTATCCTACAGGCACATGAACGGCTACGGAAGCCACACCTTCAGCCTAATCAATGCAGAAGGTGAGCGTCACTGGGTTAAGTTTCATTTCAAAACTCAACAAGGCATCAAGTGTCTTACTGATGTTGAGGCCGAAGCACTGATCGGCAAGGATCGAGAAAGCCACCAGCGAGATCTCTACGAAAGCATTGAGAAGGGAAAATTCCCCAGCTGGAAGGTGCAAATTCAAATCATGACTGAAAAAGATGCCGCTAATTGTTCATTCAACCCCTTTGATCTTACCAAGGTCTGGCCGCACAGCGATTACCCAATGATTGACGTAGGAGTTCTCGAACTAAACCGTAATCCTGAAAATTATTTCGCAGATGTTGAGCAAGCCGCTTTCAATCCGGCCAACATTGTCCCGGGCATAGGATTCTCTCCCGATAAGATGCTGCAAGGAAGGCTTTTTTCCTATGGAGATGCTCAGCGCTACCGGCTTGGCGTTAACCACCACCTGATCCCTGTCAATAAACCGCGCTGCCCTTTCCACAGTTACCATCGTGATGGTGCTATGCGGGTTGATGGTAATCACGGCAGCACTTTAGGCTACGAACCGAACAGTTACGGAGAGTGGCAGGAACAGCGCGATTTTTCCGAACCCCCATTGGACCTTGAAGGGGCAGCCGACCGTTGGAATCATCGAGAAGATAACGATGATTATTACAGCCAAGCCGGCAATCTGTTCAGATTGATGAGTGCGGAACAACAAAAGGCTCTCTTTGAGAATACCGCTCGTGCTATGGGTGATGCCCCACAGGACATCAAAATTAGGCATATCGGTAACTGTATGAAGGCAGATCCAGCCTATGGCCAAGGGGTAGCAGCGTCAATGAATATCTCTTTGGATAAAATTTAAAAATAGAGCACCATCAGCTAACCCAAATCACTGGAGGTGACAACTATTCTGACACAGGGGGCACATACCGTATAACCCACACCCATCCATTACTCAACGGACAGAAGCGGGACATCCAGAAGTAAGTAAACAACTTGTGAGAAAAGAGACGTTTATCGCTAAAATTCAAATGGTTAACTTGACCCAACCCGGAATCCCGGAACCGCACCTCAAAAAAGGTTTACATGATCATGAGGCGTTTATTATCAAAGATTGCCATCTGTGGTATCCTGATCCTGTGTGGCCCCCTGATTGACGTTGTTTCTGCTGCCCAGGACACCACTGAAATCGTTTTTCTCACCTGGAAACCCAATCAACCGGAAGTCTGGAACAAATTGATTCAGCAGTTCCATGAAAAACATCCGAATATCAAGGTAAAGCGCCAGGTGTGTCCCCATTCGTCCACCGAATATCATGCCATCATCACCCAGCGACTCAAAAACAGGGACGCTTCAGTGGATGTTTTTCTGATGGATGTGGTGTGGCCCCCTGAATTTGCAAACGCGGGGTGGGCGCTCGATTTATCGTCCCGTTTTCCTGAAGCGGAACAAGAAAAATTCCTGGGCGGCTCCATTTCAGCCGGGATCTACCGTGAGAAGATATACGGCGTCCCCTGTTACATGGCAGCGGGGCTTTTTTACTACAGAAAGGATCTGCTTGAAAAATACCATTTCGACCCCCCTGCCACGTGGGCGGAGATGATCGAGCAGGGAAACACCATTTTGGCCGGTCACAAAAATCCCGGAATGGTCATCTATTCAGCCCAATTCAAGCAGTACGAAGGGTTGGTGTGTAACATGCTCGAGTTTCTTCGCTCCAACGGGGGTGAAATTCTGGACCAGAAAACCGGGCAGGTCCTCCTAGACCAGGCCCCGGCCCTTGACGCCATCTCGTTTGTTCGCGACCATATCATCGGGAAAGCCGCTCCCCGGGGGGTCGTTACTTACGAAGAGCCGGAGTCCCTGAGCCTGTTTACCCAGGGAAAAACGATCTTTCATCGCAACTGGCCCTATGCCTGGGCCGTGGCCAATGATCCCGAAAAATCCACCGTTTCAGGAAAAGTTGGCGTGGGTACACTCCCTGCATTTAAAAGACATGGCCATGTTGCAACACTGGGTGGGTGGCACTTCGGCATCAACGCTTTTTCCAGACATCAGGATGCGGCCTGGCAGTTCATCCGCCACATGACCTCAAAAGAGAGCCAGAAAGCACTTGCCTTAAAGGCAGGTCTTGCCCCCACTCGAAAATCGGTTTATGAAGACCCGGTGATTCAGCAGAAGATGCCCCACCTGATCGCTTTTTTGCCTTCCTTTAAAAAAGCCGTAAGCCGCCCTCTCTCCCCCGTATACCCCATGATCAGCCAGGAACTTCAGCGCTTTTTCAGCGCCGCCATTGTACAAGAAAAAAATGAGGCGCTTCCGCCCATGGCCCATGCCTCCGCCGTGAGGCTTAAAAAGCTTCTGGAACTGGAAGCAATGATAGCCAAATGACTCAAAAAGACCGTTTCTTCTTTCTGTTGCTTCTGCCGGCTGCCGCCCTGCTGATGCTCTTTATCGTCATCCCGGTGGGCCAGTCCTTTCACTTGAGTTTCCACCGGGTGATCAGTGGACTTCCCCAACTGGGAGAGGCCATGGTGGGATTTGAAAACTACCGGAATCTGCTCCACGATGAGGTTGCACACCATTCTTTTTGGATCACATTGGTGTTTGTGGGTGTCACCACTTTTTTTGAACTTCTGATCGGCCTTTTCCTGGCGCTGCTCATGCATCGCCGCTTCCCCGGTCAGGGCGCACTGCGGGCGGCTGTCCTGATCCCATGGGCCATACCCACGGTGGTGGCAGCACAGATGTGGCGTTTTTTGATGAATGACGCCTATGGCATGATAAACTACCTGGCCTTTGGAACGAAAACCCATAGCTATATTCCATGGCTTGCCTACCCCGCCACAGCATTGGGCGCCATTATACTGGCCGATATCTGGAAAACCGCATCCTTTGCGGCATTACTGATCCTGGCCGGTTTGCAGGTGATTCCCCCAGAAATCTACCAGGCCGGGCTTGTGGACGGCGCCGGTGCCTGGCAGCGTTTCCGTCATATCACCTGGCCCCTTATCCGGCCTGCGGTCATGGTGGCCCTGCTCTTTCGCACCATAGACGCTTTCCGTGTGTTTGATCTGGCGTATGTTTTGACCCAGGGGGGGCCGGCGGATGCCACCAATGTACTTCAGCTTTATGGCTACAAAAAAATGTTTGTTGAAGGATGGATGGGGTATGGATCGGCCATTTCCGTATGCATATTCATGCTGGCACTGTTCCTTGCCGTAATCTATGTCCGGGCGATGGGCCGGCATCTTTTGGAGGCAAGGGTGTGATGAGGGAATTATTGAAGAAAAGCGCTTTTTTGGCAGGTGTTGCCTTCGCTGTCTGCTTTTCACTTGCGCCCTTCTTCTTTTTTGTTCTGTCCGCATTCAAAACCGAAAGCCAGATCACTGCCATTCCGCCGGTATGGCTGCCTGATTTTTCTTTGGTTTCATTTCAATCTGCTGTTTTCAAACATCATCTCTTTCATTATCTTCTCAATTCCCTGATTGTAGCAGGGTCCGCCACCCTTGTTTCCCTGTCGCTGGGGACGCTGGCAGGATATGCTTTGGCCCGGCTGCCCCGCCGCTATGCACGATTTATTCTCATGGGTGTTCTGGCATGCGCCATGTTTCCGCAAATCACCATTGCGGGGCCCATCTGGCGTTTTCTTCATGCTGTGGGGTGGCTCAACCAGTACCATGGGCTCATTCTTCCCTATGTGGCGCTCACACTTCCCTTGAGCATCTGGATCCTGGCACTTTTCTTTCGAGAGATTCCGGAAGAACTTGAATCAGCTGCCCTGGTTGACGGCTGTACACGGCCCGGTGTCCTCATTCGGATCATACTGCCATTGTCGGGCCCTGGTCTTTTTACGGCGGGCATTCTAACCTTCATCTATTCCTGGAACGAATTTTTCCTGGCGCTGCTGATCATGACTGATCCCGCCAGACAAACCATGCCGGTGGGCATTGCGCTCTTTCAGGGAGAACATGCTGTTCCCTGGGGAGAAATCGCGGCGGCGTCCCTGCTCACAACCCTGCCACTGATCATTTTAGTGCTCTTTTTTCAACGGCGCATTGTTGACGGATTATCCGCCGGCGCCATTAAGGGATAACAAGCCTATGGCATCGCTTGAACTCAACCAAATCAGCAAGCGTTTCGGAGATGTGGTGGCCGCATCTGACGTTGATCTTCTGGTAAAAAACGGACAATTCTGTGTCCTTCTGGGACCTTCCGGATGTGGGAAAAGCACATTGCTTCAGATTATTGCGGGACTCATTCCCCAGGACCGGGGTTCGGTGGTCATAGGCGGGCGCCCGGTTGATGGAAAAAGCCCCAGAGACCGGGATGTGGCCATGGTCTTTCAAAGCTATGCGCTCTATCCCCATATGACAGTGGCCGAAAATATGGGTTTTGCCCTTCGCATGCGTGGCATAAAGAAAAAACTCATAAAGGAGATGGTCACCCAGACCGCCCGCATCCTGGGGATTGAATTATTATTAAAGCGAAAGCCCAAAGAACTCTCAGGCGGACAGCGCCAGCGGGTAGCCATGGGAAGAGCTCTGGTGCGTCGACCCAGCATTTTCCTGCTGGATGAACCCTTGAGCAATCTGGATGCGCAACTGCGCATGCACGTGCGGATGGAGCTCAAAAAACTCCATCAGGAGAGTGAAGGCACGTTTATCCATGTAACCCATGACCAGGTGGAGGCCATGAGCCTTGGCGACCAGGTGGCGGTAATGAAAGAGGGCCGGATACATCAAGCGGGCTCACCCGAAGACATATACGAACTGCCGGCCGACACGTTTGTGGCCACTTTTGTGGGATCCCCGGTGATGAACCTGTTCAAAGGGAGCTTTGCCAGTTCCACGGGGCAGACGGTCTTTCGGTGCGGGGACTTTTCCGTTGCATTGCAACCGTTGCCATTGGAATGGGAAAATCGGGAGGTGGAAATCGGGTTTCGTCCGGAGGATGTGAAAATGGGAACAAAATCGGGGCCGGTCATACATGCCCGGGTGGAAATGGTCAGCAATGTGGGTGCTGAAAAACATATCCATGCCCGCGTTGGAAAATCAAGTATGACACTCAGGTATGAAAAAGAGGCTCCCATACGAGCGGGGGACAACATCATGTTTTCTGTTCGTCCCTCCGGACTTCATGTCTTCAGCGATGGAAAGAGAATCGGAGATTTTAGAAGCGAAGGCGGGTTTTTTAGTAGATCGGATAGCCCCTGATCACCACATCATCCCCAAAGCGCCGAACCTTGATGTTCTGAAGTTTGAGGGATTCTTCCATGGTTTTGGGTCCACGCCCGGCCGCCATGGGAATACCATCACCGCCGCCAAGGATCTTGGGTGCGATAAAGACATAGAATTTATCAATCAGTTGCGCGCGAAGCATGGCCCCCAGAATTATGGAGCCACCTTCCACCAGGACACTGGCGATGGACATTTTCCCCAGTTTTTCCATGAGTGCGGCCAGATCAATCTTACCGGCGAAAGTGGGACAGACAAGGGTTTCCACGCCTTTGGGATGGGGGCCGCAACCCAGGTAGCAACGGTTTCCGTCAATGCTGGTGGCGATGATCGTCGGGGCGGTGGATTTATTTTTCATGACTTTTGCATCAGGTGGTGTTCTGAATTTCGTATCCACGACAATCCGGATGGGATCTTTTCCCTGCTTCACCTTGAAGCGGGCGGTCATGGCTGGATTATCGGCCAGAACCGTTCCAACCCCCATCATCACGGCGTCTGCACGGTCCCGCAACCGGTGTACGAAGCCCCTTGATTTTTCATTGGTGATCCATTGGGAGTGTTGCGCGGATGTGGCGGTCCAACCGTCAAGGGTAATGGCCGATTTGGCGATTACAAATGGCCGGCCGGTTGATATGAATTTGACGAATTCCTCATTCAACCTGAAGCATTCATCCTTCAAGATTCCGGTGACGACCTCAAGGCCTTTTTTTTCCAGATATTGACACCCGCCTCCCGTCACCAGAGGATTCGGATCTCTCATTCCCACAACCACCCTTTTGACGCCGCTTTTCAGGACAAGTTCTGTACAGGGGGGTGTTTTTCCGAAATGGTTACACGGCTCCAGGGTCACATAGAGCGTGCCCCCCGGGGCGCGGTTGCCGATTTTCTCGAAAGCGGTTACTTCCGCGTGGGGCATTCCCGCCGCTTGGTGATAGCCACTGGCAATCACCCTGCCCTCTTTCACGATGATGGCGCCAACCGCAGGATTGGGAGAGGTTCGTCCCAGGCCCTTGCGCGCTTCCTTGATCGCCAGTTTCATGAATTTGATATGGGTTTCTTTCATTTATTTCTTTTCAGGATCCTGCTTGGATTTCAGGATCTCTTCCAATTCCGACATGAATTCATTGATGTCCTTGAACTGCCGGTACACGGATGCAAAGCGTACGTAAGCCACTTCGTCCCATTCCTTGAGCTTGTTGATGACCTTCTCGCCCACTTCCGAGCTGTCAATTTCTTTCTTCCCCAGTTCCTGAAAATAAAGCTCAATGGAATCAACGAATTCTTCAATACGGGTGACACTGATGGGGCGTTTCTGGCAAGCACTCCCGATACCCGAAATGATCTTGGCTCGATTGAAGGCCTCTCGTCTGCCATCTTTTTTGACCACCATGGGAAGAACGTCTTCCAGTTTCTCGTAGGTTGTGAACCGTCTGCTGCATGCCAGACATTCCCGGCGCCTGCGAATGGTTCGGCCATCTTTGCTCAGCCGGGAATCAATCACTTTGTTGTCAATCTTGGTGCAATAAGGACATTTCATGTTTCAAACCTCATAATTTCTATCCCGGCCTCATCCAGCATGGCATCAGCCAGATCATCATCATAATCTTTGTCAAAAAAAACTTTTTTTATACCGGCATTAATGAGCATTTTAGAGCAGATGACACACGGTTTATTGGTGCAGTAAAGGGTAGATCCGGCGATGGAGATTCCGTGGTAAGCGGCCTGCACAATGGCGTTTTGTTCAGCGTGAAGGGCCCGACACAATTCATGTCGTGTGCCGGATGGAATCGAAGCTTCCTTCCTGAGACATCCCACCTCGATACAATGCTTGAGGCCGGCGGGAGCGCCGTTGTAACCCGTGGCCAGAATTCGTTTTTCCTTGACCAGAATGGCACCCACATGACGTCTCAGGCAGGTGGAACGGGTGGCGACCATCCGAGTGATGGATGTAAAATACTGGTTCCAGGACGGCCTCTCATATTCCATTGATCACAATATGTTATATAATTTACTTGATGTTACAAAATAACTTATTACGATGCATGCAGATAAGGATAAATGGGGAACATTTTACATATTTCGAAAACAACGCCTTGAGCCTGCTTTAAAGCACTTTCGCTTTCAGGGGCACTGAGAATATCGTTTATAAGTCCCGCTATTTGTCGAATTTCTGTCTCTTTTATGCCTCGGGTGGTCAGCGCAGGCGTTCCCAGTCTCAGTCCGCTGGTAATTTTAGGCCCCTTTTTATCAAAAGGAACCGCATTCTTATTGGCCACAATGCCGGTTTCACCAAGGGACCGTTCCGCATCGAGACCGGTGATACCTTTAGCGGTCAAGTCAATCAGAAGCAGGTGATTGTCCGTACCGCCGGTGACCAGATCAAAACCATAATTCACCAGCTCTTCCGCAAGCACACGGGCATTGAGCAGGACCTGTTTCTGATAGGCCTTAAAATCTGGGCGAAGGGCTTCCTCGAATGCCACAGCCTTTGCAGCAATAACGTGCATCAGAGGACCTCCCTGGGTTCCCGGAAAAACACTCTTGTCCAGTCTGGCCCCATATTCTTCGGAACAGAGAATCAGGCCACCCCTGGGGCCCCGCAGGGTCTTGTGGGTGGTACTGGTAATAAAATCGGCTTGACCCACCGGGGAAGGGTGAAGGTCGGTGGCAACAAGGCCTGCAATATGGGCCATGTCAACCATAAAATAAGCGCCCACATCATGCGCGATTTCTTTGAAAAGCGAAAAGTCAATACGCCGCGGATAGGCGCTGGCGCCGGCGATGATGATCTTCGGTTTCTTTTTTTTGGCCAGATCGCGAACTTGATCATAATCGATTCGCTGTGTGTCAGGATGCAATCCGTAGAAAACGGGGTTATAAATTTTCCCTGAGAAGCTTACAGGACTCCCGTGGGTGAGATGACCACCATGGGATAGATCCATGCCCATGATCGTGTCGCCGCTTTGGAGAAATGAGAGGTATACGGCCATGTTGGCCTGTGAACCGGAATGGGGTTGAACGTTTGCATGTTCTGAATCAAACAGCCTGTTGGCGCGGGTTCGGGCCAGCCTTTCAACCCTGTCCACGAACTCACAACCCCCGTAATAGCGGGCCCCGGGATAGCCTTCCGCATACTTGTTGGTCATAACACTGGCCTGGGTCTCCATCACCGCCCGGCTCGCATAGTTCTCAGAGGCAATCATGACCAGGCTCTCTCTTTCTCTTAAAAGCTCCGCCTCAATCGCCCCGAAAACCTCAGGGTCCATTTCCTTTAGTGTCGGCTCAATCAAAATAACCCTCCTGCCCCCTGACAACTGTCCCCTGCACCCTTTGTTCAATCCGTTTCAATCAGATTCAGTCGCAGTTCATGTCGCCCGCCGCCTTCGAAGGACTTCCGCAGAAAAAGTTCTACCATCTCGATGGCAATGCCCTTCCCAATGACACGGCCGCCCATCACCAGAATGTTAGCGTCGTTGTGCTCCCGGCTTAGCCTGGCCGTAAAAAGGTTGTGGCACAGGCATGCCCTGACCCCCGGGTAGCGATTTGCCACGACACTCATTCCGATGCCGGTGCCGCAGATGAGTATGCCCCGTTCAAATTCTCCTTCAGAGACGGCTCTGGAAACTTTATGCGCCACCAGGGGGTAATCCATGGAGTCCTCGCTGAAGGTACCGGCATCCGTGACATTACAATCACCCAGTGTTTCCATAAATTCCCGGCAGGTTTCCTTCAGTTCAAAGCCGCCGTGATCAGATCCGATGATAATGTTCATGAGTTCACCCTTTTTTCGCCCTAATTTTCGTACGCAGCAAATATCAGCGACGCATTGGTGCCGCCAAATCCGAATGAATTGCTCATGGCGGTTCGCACCGGGGTCTTTCTGGCCACATTGGGTACGTAATCCAGGTCGCACTCCGGATCAGGGGTTTCATAGTTCATGGTGGGAGGAATGATACCGTTTTTAATGGTCAGCACAGAGAAAACAGACTCCGTACCCCCCGCACCACCCAAGAGATGGCCGGTCACGGATTTCGTGGAACTGATGCTGAGATTGTAGGCATGCGCCTTGAAAACCGCTTTAATGGCCTTGTTTTCCGAGGCATCATTCAGCGGGGTGGATGTACCGTGGGCATTAATATAGTCGATATCTTCGGGTTTTAGACCCGCGTAATCAAGTGCCCCTTGCATACAGGCAATGGCGCCTGCACCGTCTGGTTCCGGCGCAGAAACATGATGGGCGTCACCGGAAAGGCCATAACCGACCACTTCCCCGTAAATTGACGCGCCCCGCTCGAGGGCATACGCCAGTTCTTCCAGGATCAGGACACCCGCTCCTTCCCCGATGACGAACCCATCGCGATTCAGTTCAAAGGGTCTCGATGCTTTTTCGGGTGCATCATTGCGTGTGCTGAGCGCCCGCATGGAACAAAACCCCCCCACTGCCAGGGGGGTGACCACCGCTTCAGCACCCCCGGTGAACATGACATCCGCAATGCCTTCCCGGATATACCTGAAGGCCTCTCCCACGGCATGGGCACTGGCAGCACAGGCGGTTTCTATTGAAATGTTGGGACCTTTGGCCCCGAATTCAATGGCCATCTGGCCCGGTGCCATGTTGGCGATAATACCCGGAATAAAAAAAGGACTGATCCGCTTGGGTCCCTTTTCAAGGAGAACGGAATGGTAATGTTCCAGAGTCGCCAATCCCCCCAGACCGCTCCCGGTTACACAGCCTACGCGGTGAGCGTTTTTTGTGTCGATCTTGAGATTGGCATCTTCCAATGCCATTCTTGCCGAAGCAATGGCGTAATGGATGAAAATATCAAATCGCCGGATCTGCTGCTTGGCCATGAAATCCTGGGGGTTGAAATCCGTTACTTCCCCCGCAATCTGGGATGCAAAACCGGAAGCATCAAATTTTGTGATGGTTCCAATCCCCGATTTGCCGGCGCATACCGCTTCCCAGTTTTTTGCCACGCCCGTTCCAAGCGGCGTAACCATTCCCAATCCCGTTACCACAACCCGTCTGGCCATATTATCATTCCTCCCCGTATAATTTTGGTTTTCAGATAAACATACCGAATTCACCAGAGGGGAAAATTCTGCAGGTGTTTCATATGAATTTGATGACTTTCCCTAAAAAAAGGTTTTGGGTAAACCACCATCATCCGATTGCCGCCTTGACATAATCGACGGCATCCTTGACGGTTGCTATCTTTTCAGCATCTTCATCTGGAATTGAAATATCAAACTCTTCTTCCATGGCCATAATCAATTCAACCTGATCTAAAGAATCAGCCCCCAGATCATCCACAAAAGACGCTTCCGGCACCACATCTTTTTCCGGAACATCCAATTGCTCACAAATAATTTTCGCAATTTTTTCATCCACACTCGACATATCCTGTTACCTCCTAAGAATTGGTCTTTTATTTTTACATAGTGTCTGCGGCACTACATATACATACCGCCATTAACATGAATAACCTGTCCGGTAATATAACCGGCGGCTTCCGTACAGAGCCAGTAAACCGCTTCCGCCACGTCTTCGGGTTTCCCCATTTTTCCAAAAGGAATCTGCTTTAAGAAATTTTCCTTTGCTTTTTCAGGGATCACTTCGGTCATTTCGGTATCAATGAACCCCGGAGCCACGGCATTGACATTGATTCCCCTGCTGGCCACCTCCCTGGCAATACTCTTGGTGAATCCCATAATGCCGGCTTTCGAAGCGGCGTAATTGGACTGTCCGAAATTTCCGATCTGTCCCACCACTGAAGAAATATTCACAATGGCGCCGCGCCGCTTCTGGCTCATGGCCCGAATAACCGATTTGGTACAGTTAAACACACTTTTCAGATTGACTCTCAGTACATCATCCCACACTTCTTCGCTCATTCGTAGCAGCAGGGTGTCCCGGGTGATGCCGGCGTTATTGATGAGTACATCAATTTTTTCGTGTTTTTCGAGAATATCATGAAATAGCGTATCCGCCACCTGGAAAGACGAGATATCAGCTTTGTAACTCTCCGCTGCCACGCCTCTGGATTTCAACTGATCCAGCGTCTCATTACAGGCATCATCAGTAGGATCGAAATGAATCAGTACAATTCTCGCGTTTTCTTCTGCAAACCGGTAGGCGACACTTCGCCCGATCCCTTTTGACCCACCCGTAATAACGACCGTCCTGGCATTTGCATCAGGCATGATAATTCCCCTTTTTCTAAAGGCCCTGCTCAAGATTGTACGATTTCAATTCCAGGCTCATTTTTTCAACTGTTCGGTTCTGCGCATATTGTGCCGCCATATTAACGGCATTGCGGATGGCTTTGGCAGAAGACCCCCCATGGCAGATGATGCCGATACCTTTAACGCCCAGAAGGGGTGCGCCGCCGTACTCTTCGTAACTCAATTCCCGAGCGAACCGGGAAAAAGCCTTGCGGCCCAGAAAGAAAGCGATACGGCCCAGGAAGGAACGCTTCAACTCCCTTTTCATGAGCCGCGCCATGGATTCCGCAGTCCCTTCCGTCAGTTTAAGAGCCACATTTCCCACGAATCCGTCACAGACAACAATTTTGACATCACCCGTAAGAAGGTCCCGGCCCTCAATGTTCCCTGCAAAATTCAGGGTGCTTTTTTCAAACAAATCGTAAGCATAGCGAACCAGCTCATTCCCTTTGCTACCCTCTTCCCCGATGTTCAAGAGCGCAATTTTTGGATTTTCCATCTCCAAGCAGGAACAGCCGAACGCATGGGCCATGACCCCGAACTGGAAGAGCTGGCCAGGCCTGCAATCCACGTTGGCGCCTGCATCAATCAGGATAACCGGCCCTTTTTCCGTGGGAACGATGCTGGCAATGGCCGGTCTTTCCACGCCGGGAATCCGACCCAGGGCCAGAACACCCGCAGCAAGGGTCGCTCCGGAATTACCAGCGCTGATCACCGCATCTGCTCGGCCTTCCTTTGCGAGGCCGAACGCCACGCGAATGGAGCTGTCCTTTTTTTTCCGAAGGGCTTTCAAAGGAGACGCGTCCATTGCCACCACATCTTCACAATGATGAATGGATACGAGGTTATCCGCTGCGCGAGTACCAACGAGCCCTGAGAGCAATGCCTCATGTCCCACAAGGATAACATGGATGCCAAATTTCGAAGCGGCTTCCAGCGCCCCCTGGACCACCACTTTCGGAGCGTCATCCCCTCCCATGGCGTCCACGGCTATCTTCATGCTAACTCTCTTCAGTTTGAATGATGGTCTTGCCCCTATAGGCGCCGCACTCAGGGCACAAATGATGAGGCAACACAGGTTCATGACACTGGGGGCAGGTTGTTGTTTTGGGCATTTTCGCGACGTCATGGGTACGCCTCGAATCCCGCTTTGCTTTTGATTTCTTTTTCTTAGGTACAGCCATAATCTGGGGTTACTCCACTTCGCCTTCTAAACTGAAAATCAATTTTCATGTGGCGACATTAAGGATTAATGGTTAGTGCACTTCAAGAAGATATTTACTGTATTTTCAACTCTTTCAATTTCAGGAAAGCAGGGTGTCCGGCATTTTTAGAGCATTTGCAGGTTTCCCTGTTCAGGTTGACACCGCATCGGGTACACAACCCCGCACACGCACTTCCGCACAGAAGTTTTATGGGCAGCGACAGGTAAATCTGCTCCCTGATAATATCATCGAGATCAATTTTTTCGGCCTCAATAAATCCAACCGCCAGATCCTCTATTTTCAACTCGGTTTCGTCCTGAGCTGATTCGAGGTTTACAGGCGGCGATAAAGAGAGTCGAAAATCACGACCGAGCGCAAAAGTATAGGTGTCCAGGCACCGATTACAAACAAGCCTGAGCTTCCCTGCTAAACGGCCATGCACCACATACCGTTTATCTTCCCTGGAAACAGAAAGCTTCACGATCAGAGGACCCTCCAGACCCTGGACCTGCACATCATCTTCACTTTTCCGCCACCAATCGGACTGAACCGTTAAATTAAAATGGCGTGGGCTTCTTAAAATGCTTTGCAGATCAACGATCATTACGCCTAAACCTTGAAAAAAGCAGCATAATAGGATCTCTCTGGATCAAAAGGAGTGAGTATATAAAAACCCTCTGTTTTGTCAAGAAATTTTATCCCTTTCCCCTGACACAAAACCACACGGGGATTTTCATCAAATCTGCCTGGAAATCCAAATTATCCTTTTTTTCTTGACACTTATGCCTATTCTTTGCTAGCAATATATATTGTTTTACTCGTAAAAGGTGTGATCGCCCATGTGGAAATTTCGAGAGCAATTGTGTTATTCTGGAAAACTGAGACGATCCATCTATGAAAACCTCAGAGACGATTTGGAACGCCGTCTCATAAAAATGGCGCTCATCGATTCCTATAACCAATTCCAAGAAAATGGTGTTGAATATCGCTTTGTCGAAAAGAGTGAGTTAAAGCCAAGATCTAAGAAAATGGAAAGGGAATCCAAGTTCTTCAACACCTTCCTGGTCATCATTTGTGAATACGTCATCAAGAGTGAATTAAGAAATTATATCCGCTTCTACCCTGAAAACAGCGTTACAAAAAAGAACCTGGAATATATCGCCGATTTTACATTATATAATGAGTTCCAGAAGAATCTCAAGCATTTCGATTCTCCAAAGAGCATCAATCTTCTGGAACAACTGCTGGATGTCGACTACGCACTGCTCATACAACAGGATCCAGCGGTTCGTCGGAAAAACCGGTATTCACTGACGCATTTTCACGTCAAAATAGACTGGCCCATTGCCGATGCCGCAGAAAACCTCGCAAGAAAATTGCGATACATCCAGAACAACCTTTATGAAAAAGGCGACAAAGCGGCACGCGTTCTTCAGAACAAACTTTTTGAATACTACGGTTGCCACCACAGCGTCGGCGGCAGACGGACCGCAGGATTGATCGCTGCGCAGCTATTAAAACAATCCGACGGCATTTGCACCGTATTTGTATCCAGCTCGGAATCGAGGACTCTGTATCGGTATTCCGAAAGGGGCGTTTCAAAATTCTTTTTGGTGCTGCTCACAGAAGCACAACTCATTCCCATTTCCGAAAACCAGGGTTTCAGCGTGCCGTTTTTGAAGAATCATTATTTGTACGCCGGGAAAAAAAATTACTTTGCCATCCTGGAAGCGGCTTACGGCCACACAGTCCATTCCAGGCCACCGAAGGATGGAAAACTCAGGAAAATAAGGCCCGCCTACAGCTGGCTCAGGCTTGAAGCTGAATTCCTGCATGCCAAGCTGAGTTCCCCCCATGCAACCCCAATCCCCTACAGCTGGGTCTATGCTGCGGATGGCTGAAGACAGCTATTAGCGGTTTGCTGTCAGCTGTTGAACTGCTAATCCCTAAAACTGACAACTCAACACACGGAGGCATCAATTTTTTATATGGAAAACCCTAAAATTATTACCCGATTTCCACCAAGCCCCACGGGATATCTTCACATCGGAGGGGCCAGAACGGCCCTTTTCAACTGGCTCTTTACGAAACAACAGGGGGGCAAATTCATCCTCCGCATTGAAGATACCGATGAAGAAAGATCGTCAGACGCAGCTACCGAAGCCATTTTGGAGTCCATGAAATGGCTGGGACTCTCCTGGGATGAAGGTCCTTATTTTCAATCCCGTCGATATGATCTTTACAATGCCGTAATCGACCGGTTACTGGATACGGGTCAGGCCTATCACTGCCATTGCTCACCCGAAACGCTGGGGCAGAAAAGAAAAGATGCTCAGGCCAAGGGGCTGAAACCCAAGTACGATGGAACTTGCCGGAATCTGGGACTTGCGCCTGCACCTGGATCGGTGGTCCGGCTCAAGACGCCGGACACGGGAACCACCGCGTTCGATGACCTGGTGAAAGGTCCTATCCAATTTGAAAACGAGGAGCTGGATGATCTCATCATCAAGCGGTCAAACGGCAGCCCCACCTACCACCTGGCCGTGGTGGCCGACGATATTGACCTGGGTATCACCCATGTCATCCGGGGTGATGACCATGTGAATAACACGCCCCGGCAGATCCTCATTTACAAGGCATTGGGCGAACCCCTCCCCCACTATGCCCATCTTCCCATGATTCTGGGGCCTGACAAAGCGCGGCTCAGCAAACGGCACGGTGCCATGAGCGTACTGGCTTATCGGGACATGGGCTACCTGCCCCAGGCCCTGCTCAATGCCCTTGCGCGGGTGGGCTGGTCATACGGGGACCAGGAAAAATTTTCCATGGAAGAAATGATCAAAAAATTCTCCCTCGATCATGTGGGGAAATCAGCCGGAGTCTTTAACACCGAAAAGTTGCTGGATCTCAATGCCTGGTATATCCGGGAATCTTCGGATGAATTTCTGATGGAGCAATCGATCCCTTTTCTCAAAAAACTGGGGATTGCTGAGCCGGATAAGGCCATTTTGAAAGAAATCATCCCCCATCTTAAAGCCAGAAGCAAAACATTGGTTGAGATGGCTGAGGGAGCAAAATTCTGTTTTGATGAAAAAATCCAATATGAGCAGAAAGGCGATGACAAGTTCTTGAAAACAGGGGTCGCTCAGTTACTGGACAACCTGGTTCATGCCCTTAAAAAGACAAACCCCTTTGACCAGGACAATTTGGAAAAAACCTTTATATCATTTCTGGAAGAAAACGAAATCAAATTAAGGAAAATCGCACAACCCCTGCGTGTGGCGTTGACTGGAAAAACCGCCAGTCCCGGGGTCTTTGAAATAATGCAGGTTCTGGGAAAGGAAAAGGTCGTTGACAGAATCCGCAAGGCGGTAGATCACATCAACGCCAAGTAAGGGCCTCACTGTTTATCTTGTCGGTAATGTAATTTTAATAATGGCCCCCCCTTTAGAGGAGTTTTTTGCCGCAATGGAACCATTATGATCCTCGATAATGCCATGACAAAGGGAAAGTCCAATCCCAATCCCCTTTTCCTTCTTTCTGGTATAAAATGGATCAAATATATGTTCCATATCCTCTTTTAAAATACCGGGGCCTGTATCGGCTATTTTAATAATAATATTATCTTTTCTAAGATTAGAGTTGACAGTTATTTTTCTATCAGCAGATTCCCTGGTTTTCCTAACGTCCTTTGATTTAGAAGTTCCAGCCATAGCTTCAACGGCATTGCTGATTAAATTCATAAAGACCTGTCCTAACTGTTGAGGGGAAACGGTTATATTTGGCATTCTTGATGACAGGTTTAGGACAATTTTGACCCCCTTTTGCTTCAAATAACTTTTCAACAATCCTGTGGTGTCTTCAATGACCCTGTTGATATTCATAGATTGCTTCTTTTCTTTCCCCGGGCGGTTTAGGTCAAGAAGCTTCTTTACCGTATCCCGGATACTGATAAAACCACTCTTTACCAAATTCAGTTTCGCCAATAACCTTTCATCCTGGTTATGGGTTCTCTCAATCGAATGAAGAAGGGATGTGATTCCCTGCAATGGCGAGTTTATCTCATGAGCGATAGTGGCAGCCAACTGGCCCGTAGCCAAAAGACGTTCAGAACGTAAAAGCTGATGCTGTAATTGTTTTGTCACAGTTATATCCCTATAACTAGTCATCTTTGAAACGGAACCATCTTCATGAAATATTGGAGAATGGGTAACATTATATGAACGTTTGTTCTTTGGGATGACTATTTCTGTTTCACCACTTTCACCTTGTTGCACTTCATCATGGATACACCACGGACATTGTTCGTCTCTATCGAATATTGCTTTATGGCAAAGTTCACCCGTGGCATCATGCCCTATCATTTTGATCATAGAGGGGTTCATATAGGCAATATGAGAGTCAGATGAACAAATATACACTGAATCATTCATAGCCTCCATCATGGAACGATATTTTTCTTCGCTCTCCCGCAGTACCTGCTCCACCCGCTTGCGCTCGCTAATATCCTTGATAACAAGAATGACCGAGGAACGTACATCGTCTTTGACCAACAACATACTCAGTAATATGTGCCTGTTGTTTACTATCATAGGGATATCAAGACCTACCTCCTGAGGACCTTCGCCTATTTTCACGAGGGAATCTTCAATCCTTTTGCGATCACCCTCATTGATCAGTTCTGTGAATTTTGACCCTAATAACGCCTCCTCAGAGAGGCCCATAAGGGAAATACCCGCAGGATTGGCAAAGATTATCCTTCCTTCAGGGGTAAGTTCTATTAGTGCATCAGATATGTTTCTCAAAATTGCTTCATGATGCCCTTTAGCAGAGATGAGTTCCTTGGTTATTTGCCGCGTACGAGCATCTAATCCCATTATAGTTTCTTTATCGTCCATTGGAATATCGTGGTCCGATTGCTCAATCGCAGCGAGAACATGCTCTGCCATCTTATTAAATGGCCCCTTTACAATGAAGGAATTCGCACCCAGCTCAGTATAAACACTCCGTTTTTCGGCCATTGTCGCAGAGAGAATAACAGCATAAGTATCCTTTAACGCAGGAATCTTACGAATAGTCCGACATAATTGTTCCCCATTAATATTGGGCATTACCAGATCGATAAACATAACATCAGGAATGTATGTCTTTAAGATATCAAGCGCTGAAAGACCGTCTTCTGCTGTCTTTAGCTGATGCCCTTCCTTTCGGAATAGGTTGGTCATAAACTTCAAAATGACCGGACTGTTATCGACTACCAGGATCTTCTTTTTCATATCAACACCTTCAATCGAAATTTGTTACCCTGTCTTCTTCGCAGTCTTCTTCGCACATTCAGGGCAGTAGGTGGACGTAATGTCCATCATTGTGTTGTCGTGCAGATATTTTTCAGCAGACATCCACTGTCCCGTATCATGCTCCCTGCCGCTATCATCCCTTATTTTGGTGCATACGCAGCAAACAGGCAATATGGCTTCATAAATCTTAATTTGCCGTTTGAGTTCCAGTTTTTCTAAACAACGGGATACCCTGAAATACATCTCTTTAGGTTTGCAAGGCTTGATCATATAATCATCGGCATCAAGTCGGAGCGCATCAATTGCAGAGGTCATATCACCAAATCCGGTAAGGATTATGACCCTCATTTCGGGATTTATCTCTTTCGATTTTTTCAGAACATCAATTCCGTTCACTGCCTCCATGACCAAATCGGTAATCACCAGGTCAAAAGAGGATTGATTCAACAATTCTATGGCTCTTTCACCACTATCAGCAGTTGTAACCTCATAACCTTCTTCTTCAAGATCACTACCGGTCCCTGCGGTAACAAGAGGATCATCGTCTACCAGCAATATTGAGTATTTTATCATTTGACTTTTCTCCATAGTAGTATGCTGGGTTACATTTCAGGCAGTGTGATTGTAAAGTGAGATTCTGTTAAACATGAGTGACAGATATTCTAAAGTTGCTAACTTGGATCATTTACAGATGTCTTCCAAGCCATCGAGGTCCACGCCGATATCAATACCAAGCTGATTAAATTCTCCAGCACATGCAGGACAATAGGTGGCTTTTATGTTCAGATTTGCTTTATCGTGGATATATTCTTCAATTGACATCCACTGCCCGGCACCATCCATCTCCCCGCTATCACAATATATCTTCTTACACATATCGCAAACTGACAGAATATCTTGATAAATCTTAATTTTCCGTTTGAGCTCCAGTTTTTCTAAACAACGGGATATCCTGAAATACATCTCTTCAGGTTCGCAAGGCTTGAGCATATAATCATCAGCATCAAGTCTGAGCGCATCAATTACAGAGGTCATATCAGCAAATCCGGTAATGATTATGACCATCATTTCGGGATTTATCTCTTTCGATTTTTTCAGAACACCAATTCCGTTCACTGCCTCCATGACCAAATCGGTAATTACCAGGTCAAAAGAGGATTGATTCAACAATTCTATGGCTCTTTCACCACTATCAGCAGTTGTAACCTCATAACCTTCTTCCTCAAGATCACTACCGATGATTGCGGTAATACTAGGTTCGTCGTCCACCAACAATATGGAATATTTTCTCATTAGGTATCCCCCATAATCACCTCGCCGTTTGTCTCACCGGTAATGTGATCGTAAAAACGGCCCCTCTTTCAGGGAATTTTTTGCCGTAACTGAAAAAGCCCATACCTTTTGTGTCTTGGACACTATGTATGAGCCTTGGCAATCATCATTAGTCCTTCCGTCTTTGGTTAGATCGTGCCTCGAAGAGGAAACTGTAGATGAACGTCTATATCAATACTGAAAGATTCTTGAATGTCAAGTAGATTGTTGAATTCTAGTGATTTTTACTCACTACGGAAAGCGCCTTTGTGTTGTTTTGGGATGCGGAGTTATAGACTAAAGCGACACCCCGTTGCAATTACCCCCCTTTGTTGAACCAGGTCAAAATAGGTAGTGTCTGAACGAAAACTAGGATTTTTTGTCAAGGTCAAGAAAGATCAAAATTTTAACCGCAGGAATACAGTTGGTATTTTGAGGATTAAAATTTTTATCTGACGAAGAGATTGGCGAAAAAGACAGTTTTCGTCCGGGCACTAGGTACCCGTTCACAGTTTCCCGTTTAAAAGATTTCCCTCAGGGATTCCAAAACTGTAAAATTCCCCGTGATCTGTTGCAGACCAACTTCTGGCGCATTCGTGCTTCAGGACTGGGTAAAGGAATGATTGACAAATGAGTCAAGTTTAACTATAAAGTTTCGAGGGTATTAAATAAATAAATCCTAACAAGGCTCGGTGCATATTTTGAACCCTGGATCAGGCTAAAAATCTTAATCCGTATAAGCGGATATACCATACAATAAATGAGACCAAAATTTCCGAACCGCTTTCCCTTACTCATGATTTTGGCTTTTACAGTAGCCTTATCGAACTCACTTATGGGATGCAATGCGCTATCCCCGGTTTATCCAAAAGTAATAACAGCAGACGCAAAAATTCTTTCAAAATGCAAATATTTGGGTGAGGTTCTCGGCGCGGCAGGGGAATATATCCCGTCGAATTGGCGCGGTCAGGTCGCATCCAATGAAATTCAAATCCAGAATGCCAAGGTTCGTGCCCTGCAAGAGGCGGCCGATCTTGGCGCAACCCATGTTGTGTGGGGCGGGGAAATAGAACAAGGGTACCATGCCCACATAACGGCACGGGCCTACAAATGTAAATAGTGCCTGAAGTGACCAAGTTAGACGCACCCTGGAATATTCTAAATGCAGATTTCGTTAAGTGGTCGTCGACTCAACTATTTAACGAATTCTGAAATCGTTGTTTGGGATATAAAAAATGTATTTGGAATATTGGGGTATAAAGAAGTACCCGTTCGATAATGTGCCTGATCCGGATCTCTTTTTTATGTCAAAACCCCATGAGGAGGGGTTGACAAGACTGTTGTACGCTGTAGAGAGGGGGAAAGGGTGTGCATTGCTTTCCGGAGAGGTGGGCGCAGGCAAAACGACCTTAGGTAAGGTATTGTTGCGTAAGATATCAAAAGAAAGATATGATATCGCCATGATAGCAAATCCGTGTTTAGAGACAAAAGAGTTCTTACAAGATATATTGTATAAGTTGGGGATTATAGATGTTCCTGACAGTAAGGTTGAGATCCTCCGAATTTTATACAAAAAACTGACCGACAATCTGGAGCAGGACAAAGGAACCCTTCTCATCATTGATGAAGCCCAGTTTATCGCAGAATCTACGTTAGAGGAAATCAGGCTTCTCCTCAACTATCAATTGTCCAACAGATTTCTCTTGACGATTTTTCTGATGGGACAACCCGAACTGGTAGATAAAGTCAAAGCGATCAAACAGTTGGCGCAGAGGGTAGAAATCAGCTACTTTTTGCGATCCTTTGATTTCAAGGAAACGACCGATTATATTTTTTTTCGAGAGAAAAAGGCGGGCCTAAGCAAGAATGTGTTTAGCAAACAGGCCATTGAAATAATCTTTGAGCATAGCAATGGCATACCAAGAATCATCAATAACCTATGTGACTTGGCGCTTCTCGTGGGTTCAGGCGAGAAAAAAACAATGATTACCTATGAGGTTATAAAGGATATTATTGACGATGGTGCAGTTTTCTAAAATCTTAGGAAAAAAAGGGAAAAAGCCTCACTCCGAGCCTTCACAAAACCATATCCGGAAGGAAAAAGTGAGCGTTGGCAGATTGCGCCCAGCGGATGAAGAGATTGAACAGTTCGGAGCTGATCCGCAATCAACCGTGGGACACAATGAAAAAAATATCAAGGCATATTATGAACAGCTCTTAGAAAAGGCACGAGACGTCCGGGATAGAGTCAAGGCAAAACAGGGTATCGCCGCCTCACCGATCCTTTCGATCCTCCATCATATTACCATAGAAGATCTTATTGATCCGCTTTATGAATACACGGTGTTATATACCGAAGACAGCGATCTGCCATCTCATTCAGTGTGCGTGACAGTTACCTGCATGAAGTTAGCCAAAGGAATGGGATATGATACCAAAGAGATTTTGAGATTAGGCTTAGCCGCTTTTCTTGAAAATGTCGGCATGTATTTAATCCCCGACACTATTCTGAAAAAGGAGGGAAAGCTTGACTCGCGCAGTTTAGCCGTCATCAAGAAACATCCCGAGATCAGCGCCCAGATTATCAGTCAGATGGGTGAAGCATTTCACTGGCTGGCGCGCTTGGCCCTTCAGGTGCATGAAAGATCGGATGGATCTGGATACCCCAAGGGATTGAGCGGGGATGAAATATCTGAATTTGCATCAATCATAGGATTGGTCGACATTTACATGGCCATGATCCGGAACCGCCCATACCGAAAAAAGTATATGGAGACGGATGCCGTTAAATCGGTAATAGGGGTCGTCAAAGGAAAATTCCCAAACAAAATTGTCAAGGAATTTCTGGTTGAGATCTCTCTATTCCCGGTCAACTCTTATGTACTGCTCAATAACAAGGCGATTGGTCGTGTGTTGTCCACTGATAAGAGTCATCCGCTCAAGCCTGTGATTGAACTCCTTTACGACGGTGTGGGGAAAAAAATGAAGAAAGGGAAAATCGTCCATCTGTCAAGCTCACCGTTGTTACGTATTGTGGATGCGGTTGGGGAAGAAGAACTTCCCTAAGAAAAAAGACCATGGAAAATGCGAAGGAAAAATATCTGTTATTCATTAAAACGCTTATGGCTATCTGCCTTCTGTTGATGGCCCTGATGATTCTGTCATGCGGCACTGTGAGAGTGGTAAAGGGGCTCCCTGTGAAAGAGCTGGGCGCCACCAAACCGGAATTGGCCGAAATGAAAAAGGTGATGGAGGCGGAGAAACTGGAGCTGGCCAAGATGAGTAACGTCACGGAAAATTCGGTTTTCGATACCATTGACGGTATTCCCCAATACCGTATCGGCCCCCTTGATATCCTGGAAATCAACTCGCGTGTGGGAGACACGACCGTAACAACTAACGTTACGGTAAATGGCTTAGGCAAGATCAATTTTTCTTTTTTGGACGATCTGAAAGTCGCCGGTCTGACCCCCACCCAGTTGGATGCCCTCCTGACCAAGAAACTCTCTGCCTACATAAAAAACCCCAGAATTGACGTGATGGTGAAGGAATACAAAAGCAAATCGGCCTGGGCATTGGGGGAATTTTCAAAGCTCAGGGGTGGACTTAGTGGAACGACCGGAAGTGGTCGAATTGCTCTCAAAGGCAAGACGACCTTAATGGATTTTATCGCCTTGGCGCATGGGTATACGGTCAAGGGGGATATCAGACGTCTGAAACTGATCAGAAAAGGAAAAACATATGTGATCAATGTTTTTGATATAATAGCCCAGGGGAATCAAAACCTAAATGTCATCATTGATGCTGGAGACACGATCGACGTTCCGGAATTGCCGGCGGTGGATGAAAAGGTTTTTGTTATGGGAGAGGTAGCAAGCCAGGGGGTGTACGACCTCAAGAATGCCGACGATCTCCTCTCTGCCATTGCCCTTGCAGGCAAGTTCACAGATGAGGCCAAAGAGGAAAACACCCTCATTGTAAGGGCAACCGAACCCGGAAAAAAACCCATCGTCATGATGGCAAATTGTGATGCCCTCCTGAAAAGGGCAGACCTTTCCCAGAATATCAAACTCCGAGCTGGTGATCTGGTGTATGTTCCAAGAATGTTGATTGGAGATATCAACAAATGGATCCGCAATCTTGACCCGTTGCTGGATTGGGTGTTCTGGAGCAAATATAACGACATAGTGGATAAAAGGCCATTCTAATCCGCAGGTCCAATCTACCATCGAACCCGTGAACGATTACAGTAAGAGATACAGTCTTGGCCCAATACGACATAAATCTCCGCGAATATCTGCGAATCCTTAAGAAACGGAAGTATACCGTTATCTTTATAGCCGCTATAATGGGTATATTCAGCACGTTTTTTGCCGCCATGAATGCCCCCATCCCCCTGTATACCTCAGTCTGCAGCGTCAAATTTGAAAAAGATACAACTGTGGAAGGGGTCTATGCCAAGACCATGTCCTGGTCTGAAGGAGACGACATAGAGACCCAGCTTTCCGTACTGAAAAGCTACCCGGTTTTAAAGAGAGCTGCCAGTGAACTGGGGCTTATACCTGATAGTGACCCGGAGGATGAAGAGTCTCAGTTGAGCCCGGAGGTGGCTCAAATCGTAGACGGGCTCAGGTCGCAGATAACTGTTATGAGAGAAGGTTTTGCCAATATAATTGCCATAGAGGTGACGGGTAATGATCCGGTCTTTGCCCAAAAGCTTGCAAACACCGTGGCATTGGCCTACAGGGAAGTCCACAACCGGGAACAGAACAAGCGAACCGTAGAGGCAATGAAATACATTTCCAGCGAACTGAAAAGCGTGCGGCGAAAATTGCGGGAAGCAGAAGATGCATTCAACACCTTTACCCAAAAACACCAGTTGGTTTCCATTGACCTTCAGGGTGAGAATCTGTTGCTGGGAGCCAAGAAGACAAAGGAGAATTTAGAGACGTTAGCCGAGTCAAAAGATCAATTGATCAACCTGGTGGCCAAGGTGGATCAGTTCTTGAAAAATCCATCAGGATCAGGTGACAACCTCTATTCGGATAATGTCAATAGTCAATACAAAAACAGTAATAACAGGTTCTTGGAGCTTCTATTGCATCAGGATACATTGTTGAAGGATTACACAACCAAACACCCCGAGGTCATTGCCATAAAGCGCAAAATTGTTGAGACCGCACACAAGATGAGGATTATCGCCCAGTTAGAAATAAAGAACATTGATAAAAAGCAGTCTGTATTGGAAGCGCGTATCGAAGAGGGCAACCGAAAGACCCACAATTTGATGGAAAAGAAACTCGAGTACAACCGCCTGAAAAGAAAAGTTGAGTCTCTTAATGATATGATGGTCCTCCTTGAAAAAAAGAATCAGGAAGCGCTCATCAGATCGGCTGAAGAGCCCGACGAGGTAACCATTGTCAGACCGGCCTTTCTGCCAAGAACCCCTATCAATCCTCCGAAAACCGCAACCAAGGGAATGATGGGGGTTGTCATTGGCCTTGTCATTGGCCTGGTAGTCGCCTTTGTCGTTGAGACATTTGACACCTCTCTCGGGGCCATTGATGATGTGGAGGAGGCCCTCGGGTCCCAGGTATTAGGAATTATTCCTCACGGCGATTTTGTCAGCATCCATGATAGGCAGGAGAACGGACAAAAACAGGGTGATACGTCCCATTTCCAACAAGAAGGGTTCCTTGTTTCTCATTTTTTGCCACAAACCATGATGGCAGAGAGTTTCAGGGCGCTCCGAACGAATATCAGCTTCGCCGATATGGAAAAAAAGATAAAGGTCATAGCGGTTACGGCCACCTCACCTTCAGAGGGGAAGACACTGGTGTCCACGAATCTGGCCATCACCATGGCTCAGGCGGGGATGAAAACCCTCCTCGTGGAGTGCGATCTGAGAAAGCCTATGGTATATAAGGCGTTTGGGGTCGATCGTAATCCCGGATTGACAGATGTTCTGCTCGGAAATTATTCCGTTGATGAAGTGACAAAAACCATTACCGATATTATGGTAGGGGAAATGACCATGGATGAGGTGATGGTCACGGCCGGGCTTGATAACCTCTATTTATTGACATGTGGCACCATACCTCCAAATCCGTCGGAATTGATTGATTCACAGCGTTTAGTGGAGCTCATTGATGAAACCAGGAGAGAGTATGACATTGTCTTGTTCGATTCACCCCCGATTCTTTCCACATCTGATCCGATAATCTTAAGCACAAAAGTGGATGCAGTGCTCCTGGTGTATCGTGTCGGCTCTGTGTCTAGGACGCTCCTTAAAAGATCTGCGACTCAACTGGAGCAGGTCAAGGCGAACCTTCTCGGTGTTGCTTTGAATGATATGAAGAGCGAGCTGAGCCCTGATTTTGGTGGATACAAATACTACAAATCCTACTATTCCTATAAAGAATCGAAGGAAGAGAAAAAGGGTTGGAAAAAGGTTTTGTCCATCTTTGATGAGATGCGAAAAAAGACCCCCTTCAATTTTAGCAAAACGCGGGAAAATGTAACTTCCAAAAAGATCGCGCCATCGGTTTCCCCAAAACAGAAAAAAAGAGACATGGGAAAGAACCGAGGCTCGTTAAAGCTCTGGGTTTCTC
Source organism: uncultured Desulfobacteraceae bacterium (assembly GCA_964588535.1). Classification (GTDB taxonomy): domain Bacteria; phylum Desulfobacterota; class DSM-4660; order Desulfatiglandales; family Desulfatiglandaceae; genus NaphS2. Next base: position 34,616 of record CAZPQA010000004.1, on the reverse strand, counting down.
TCATTGCCGTGGGCGCCCTGATTGTTGGTGTCCTGCTGCAAAATGGCACCCCGCTGGTCGATAGGGACCTGTTTGCAAAACAGCCCGTTATGAAAGAGACAAGGCCGGTCCTTCCCCGGGGAAAGGTATTTCAGCCCATAAAAATGCCGATATCAACACCCCCGCCTCCCAAAGAGATCCCAAAAACGAAGGAGCTTCCTGCTGCAACAAAACCCATAAGATATCCTTTTAAAGCGGCGATATCAACGCCCCCGCCTCCCATAGAGATCCCAAAAACGAAGGCGCTTCCTGCTACAACAAAACCCATAAGATATCCTTATTCTCTTCAAGTTGGATCTTTCAGGACCTTAGGAAAAGCAAAAAAGGAGATTGATCTGCTTAAGAAAAATGGCCTCCAGGCCTATTGGAACCATGTTGATTTAGGCCAGAAAGGCAAGAGGTACAGGATATTTGTGGAATCCTTTGCCACCTCTGAGCAGGCTGAAGAAGCCAAAAAGAAATATTCCCTGTCATCAGCGACCATCTCGAAGACCCCCTATGCTGTTGAGATCGGAGAATTCCCATCAAAGGAAGCCTTAAATGAGAAAATGGCGACGCTCAGCAAAACGGTATATTCTCCATACGTTATCGAAACTCCCAATAAGGAATACCGTCTGCTCATCGGGTCCTTTGTGTCCCAGGAAGGTGCAGATCAAGTAGCGAATGACCTAAACACATTGGGTCTCAATTGCAAGGCAGTTCAACGATGAATAATTCCTCCGGCCCAGGCAGTTTTCAACTCATTATCCCTCTGGTCTTGCTGCTGCTCCTGATGTTAGGCCTCGCATATGTGATGCCGGGTCTTACCGCTACCCAGACCCTTGCCATAGGAGGCGGTGTCGCTGCTTTTATTGTCTGCTTGGCCAGTACCGAAGCCGCCCTCTATATACTCATCTTTTCCATGCTCTTGAGCCCCGAGTTTATTGTAGGCACCACTGAAGGCGCTTCTTTAGGCAGGGGTGTAACACTGAGGATGGATGATTTTATAATCCTCCTCATCGGGTTCAGTTGGTTGGCGAAAATGGCTGTTAATAATCAATTAGGGGTCTTTTTGAGGACTCCTATCAACAAGCCGATCGCGTATTACCTCTTAGCTTGTCTGGTTTCAACCCTGTTGGGGTCCCTGTTTTTGAAAGTGGATCTGAAAACAGGATTCTTTTTTGTCCTGAAATACTTTCAATACATGTTTATCTATTTTATGGTAGCGAATCATCTGAAAAGCAAGCGACAGGCGCGAAGTTACCTATGGGCGCTACTGATTACATGTGTTATTGTCTCAGTCGTTGGGATGCTCCAAATTCCAGAGGGTGGGAGGGTCTCGGCCCCTTTTGAAGGAGAAGTGGGGGAACCGAACACCTTTGGCGGTTATCTTGTTTTTATGATCGCAATAGCCGCAGGGCTGTTATTGACCACCACCTCACTCGGATTACGGCTAATATACGGGTCCATGGCATCCCTTTTTATGGTCCCGCTATTGTTTACCCAGTCCAGGAGCTCTTATCTCGCTCTTGTTTTGGCTGGGATAGCTTTTCTCTGGTTATCCGAAAAAAGACGTATGGTTTTAATTGCATTTATTTTTGCTGGGTTGGTTTTTCCCTTTGTTTCCCCGGATGTAGTAACAAAAAGGCTTGGCTTTACTTTTTCGCAGAGAGAGATGCGGGGCCAGATCAAGATAGGAGGCGCCACAATCGATACGTCAACCACTGCCCGGTTGAGGAGTATGGAAGGCGTTATCCGTGATTTTCCAAAGCATCCCGTCTTTGGTACTGGTGTCACCGGCTATGGATTTATTGATACCCAATATTTCCGTGTGCTCATTGAAACAGGACTCATCGGGCTGTTCATGTTTCTTTTCTTGCTGTCAAGCATATTCAGGCTGACGTATCACAATACCAAGGAGGCGAAGGAACCATTTGATAGAGGTCTTTCCATGGGCTTTTTGGCTGGATTCATCGGTCTTTTAGGCCACGCTGTAGGATCAAATACCTTTATCATTGTAAGGATAATGGAACCCTTCTGGTTCGTTCTGGCCATTGTAATCATGCTGCCGGAGCTTGAAGGGGAGACGCCGGAGGCGAGTGGCGCAGAGAGCATAGCGCATGGCAAAAAGCAGATAGCCATGAATGACACGAATGGGGCACAAATTAGTGAACATTAGTGTAATTAGTGGCTTGAAAAGTTAAAAAGGATCTTAAAAGAACCAATTAAATATTATGCCCAACTCAACAATTCCCATAACAATTATCGAACCCAAAAAAGGATGGCTCCCCATTGACCTGAAGCAGATTTGGAATTATCGCGAGCTGTTCTACTTCCTGACAAAGAGAGACATCAAGGTCCGTTATAAGCAGACCGTGTTGGGCGGGCTGTGGGCCATCATTCAACCCGTCTTCACCATGATCGTATTCACCCTTTTTTTCGGACGTCTTGCCAAGATCTCTTCAGACGGCATCCCTTATCCCATCTTTGTATATGCGGGCCTCCTGCCCTGGACCTATTTTGCAAATGCCCTGTCCGCGTCGGGAAACAGCCTCGTTGGAAGTGCTAACCTCATCACAAAGGTATATTTCCCCCGGCTGATTGTGCCTGCCGCCGCATCCCTGGCAGGTCTTGTTGACTTCTTCATAGCCATGCTTGTCATGGCCGCCATGATGATCTACTATCAGTTTCTTCCCGGTATCGGCATCCTGCTCTTTCCCTTTTTGATTGGTTTGACCTTTTTGTGCGCTGTAGGCGTAGGGCTATGGCTCTCTGCGCTTAATGTCCAATATCGGGACATACGATACGTTATCCCCTTTCTGATTCAGATCTGGATGTTTATCTCACCCGTTATTTACCCTGTCAGCATGGTAAAAGAAAAATACCAGTGGCTTCTGGCTCTGAACCCCATGACTGGTGTGATTCAGGCCTACCGGGCATCACTGCTGGGGCACCAGCCTATCGACTGGCTCCTCCTCGGCATATCAACGGCCATAATTATTATTTTCTTCATGTCAGGTCTGTATTATTTCAGGAGGATGGAAAAAGTCTTTGCGGATGTGATTTGAGGTGGAGAACTTGCGGTCGAAATTTTGAAACAGCAGATAGCCACGAATGGCACGAATGGGGCACAAATTAGTGAACATTAGTGTAATTAGCGGCTGGCAAAGTTAAAAAAGATCGGAAACATCGGGGATATGACCTGTTTCAGCTTTTATGTTACTAAAAATAGCGTTATCTGATGAAGAATGGGGGATGTATTCTTTCAAAAATCCAAAATTTAATCCGAAACCCAAACAAGAGGGAACCTGTGTTCTCCAATTCTCCCTGTGCAAGGAGGTAATACAATGGATTTTCATACTGCAGTATTAAGAAAAAGTGGTCCATATTGGGTCGCCTTATGTTTAGAAAATGGAATAGTCGGTCAAGGTTCTACAAAAAAATCGGCAATCGAAAAATTAAAAGAAGCGTTAGACTCTATTGCGGAGGCGCAAAGGATAGATAGCGCTGCTTATTCTGCCCCTTTATCAATAAAAGAACTGCATGAGTTTTTGATGGTAGAAGGAGTAGAGACCGTTTCAGAACCATTGGAAATGCGAGCTTTATATGCCTAAAAATCTACCCTCTTTGAAGGCAAAACAGCTTATCCAGTTGTTGAAATCCGGAGGATGTAAGTTTTACAGAGAAGGAAAGGGTGACCATAAGCTATACGTGCGCCATATTGAAGGGAAGAAGATGGTGGTGCCAATTGACATGGGTGAGAAGGAGTTCTCGCCACCGTATGTATTACGGATATTCCGTCAATTTGGATTCAGTGACACCGAGATTGAAGAGTTATTAAAATAAGGGACTATTATTCAAAACCCAAGTTTATTTTGCGGGAAGGCCCTGTAATACGGATATGCAATCATGGATATCGCCTGCTCGATGGCGCGCACAGGTGGAGCGCCTACAAGACAACTGGAGTAACAGAAACCGAAGCAGTAGATAGCCACGAATGGCACGAATGGGGCACAAATTAGTGTACATTAGTGTAATTAGTGGCTCCCGGTAAGGATGGAAGTATATCAATGGCTGCAAGAACAGAGAACGCAAAAAATGAAGTGAATCGCTTTCTTAACGAACTAAGAAAGAAATACAGAGTTTACGCTGCATATATTTATGGATCGCATTCCAAAGGAAATGCCACCGTTTGGAGCGATATCGATGTAGCGGTGATTTCGCCTGATTTTTCAGACGATCTGTTCGAAGAAAGATTAAAACTAATGAGGATAGCGGCATTTATCGATGATCGAATTGAGCCTCATCCCTTTAGAGTTGAGGACTTTGAAAGTAGTAATCCTTTAGTAAATGAGATTCAAAAGTATGGCATTCTGTTATCATAATACCCTGTTCTCCGTGCCCTCTGCTCTTTGCTCCGCAATAAAGCAGAAACCCAGGACAAAGTATAATGTTTGAAACAGTAATCAAAGTCGAAAACCTGAGCAAACAATACCGCATAGGCGCTCACGAAGGCTACAAAACCTTCCGCGAAACCCTCACGAATGCCGTCAAATTACCTTATAGAAAGATTTCTGGCCTAATTAATCAACAATCAACAATCAACAATCGACAATCCGAAACCATCTGGGCCCTCCGCAACGTCTCCTTCGAAGTTAAGCAGGGTGAGGTCGTGGGCATCATTGGCCGAAACGGCGCCGGAAAAAGCACATTACTAAAAATTTTGGCTCAAATCACAGAACCTACAGAAGGAAGGGTCGAATTAAGGGGGCGTGTCGGTTCCCTTCTTGAAGTGGGCACAGGCTTTCACCCCGAATTGACAGGCCATGAGAACGTCTATCTTTATGGTGCCATTCTGGGAATGGACCGTTGGGAGGTCACAAGAAAATTCGATGAGATTGTTGCCTTTGCCGAGCTTGAAAAATTCATTGATACCCCCGTGAAGAGATATTCCAGCGGGATGTATATGCGTCTCGCTTTCGCCGTAGCAGCTCATTTAGAACCAGAAATCCTGCTTGTGGACGAGGTTTTGGCTGTTGGGGATGCAGCATTCCAGAAAAAATGTCTTGGCAAAATGGACAATGTGGCTAAGGAAGGCCTCACAGTTTTGTTTGTTAGTCATAATATGACTGCAATTCAAAACCTATGCAAACTTGGACTGGTCCTCAAAGATGGCAAGATTATGTTTAACGGTGATGCAAATCAGGCCGTAGTAAATTATTTAGACTCGGTTTCAAGACAAGAATACGGTTATGCTGATCTTTCAAACCATCCTGGCCGACTTCTAGGTATGCAACCGATCATCAGATCTGTGGGCCTAATAAACAGTAAAGGAGTTGATCAATATAAAAATATCGTAAAAACAGGTGAGGATGTGTTGATTGAAATCCAATACGACTGTAGCGATACTGCTTTGGACTATGCCTTCATCGGCATTAACTCTCTTTTTGAGGGGCGGGTGTGTTCTGTCGGAACCCACCACAGTCCTAATTTTAATGAAACAATGATTGGCAGCGGAACCCTTATTTGCTGTATTCCTCATTTGGCCTTGTCAGAAGGAGAATACAGAATTTTGGTTGCCATGGGGACCAAGTCACCTCCGCGCAATATCGATTGTGTCGAAAACGCCCTGCAGTTTCGAGTAGAACTTAGTGATTTTTTTGGAAGTGGTGTTAAGCTACTTCACGGGCAGGGACATCTTGTACAGCGTTCACAATGGCAGTTAATGACATAGATGCAAAAAAACATACTGTTGTTCAAAGCAAATGAGCTAAATCCTTTTTTGAAGTGATGAATTGTGTATTTTTCGAATTTCATTCGCTTGTTGTTACAGACATTGAGATTTAAAAAGCGGCTTTCTCATCCAACAATAGTCAGCCCGGAATGGAGGGAGTTACAGAAGAATCTTCGAAAGGCTAAACGTATCATAGACTTGGGGTGCTGCACCAACCCTTACCCAAGATCCATAGTCGCTGTGGATGCATTCCTTGAGCCTTCACAGCGAGCTTTGGGGACTGGTAATAGTATTAATAACGATACGTTCCGAAACAAGGGTGTGCATTTTGTCCAAGCAGATCTGAATGCTTTACCTTTTGAAGATAAGGAGTTTGACTTTGCATATTCACATCACGTTTTCGAACGTCTGCCGGATACTCGGAAGGCATGTATGGAAATAACCCGTATTGGAAATGCCGGTGCAATTATTACCCCTTCCGTATTTTCCGAATTTGCTTTTGGCCGCCCCTACCACCTATGGTTTATTTTTGCTCGGGAAAACACTTTGATTTTCGTGCGAAAGACAGAACGTGAAGATCGCCGCTTTGGCGAGCATCCTGTGCCTAAGAAGGGTGGAGGCTATCGGGTCACTCAGGATACTAATCCCTTTGATATCCTTCTGAATGATGGCGGGTGGTACCATGGACAGGAGTCCATGCCCCGACTCGCTCACTTACTTCGAAAATATTGGTATTCTCATTCGCCCGTCATGGAAGTTGTGTTCTTGTGGGAACAAAACTTTAATTGTATTGTGGTGCAGGAGGGCGCATAGATTGACCAACACTAAGCCACGTCTAGTTGTAATCCCATCTGATCCTATTTCCGCCTATGAGCGGAAGGGCACTAGTTCGTGGCTAGAAAGCTATTATAATCCGCAAGGTTTTTTTCAAGAAGTATTTGCCCTGAGCCCTCGTGAACAGAGTGAGCGTTATGCTTACGGCATGACCATTATGGGAGTTTCTGAAAGCAGCTTCACCAAGACATTAAGAAAAATACGGCCTAGTGTTGTTAGGGCGTATGGCGGCGGATACTGGCCTTCGGATCTGGCATGCAGGCATCGCATTTACGATACGCCCGTCATTGTCAGCGTGCATGACACAACCAACATCTATCGCTCTGTTCGCTACGCCGATATTGTGATTTGCATGTCTGGCGCCGTAAGAGATGGTGTTTTGAAAACCGGAACAGACCCCGATCGAATCCGCATATTGCCCAATCGAATAGACCTAAGGGTGTTCAAACCGATCAGGGATGAAAATGCGTTTGCGGCTGTCGCTAAAGACTATCCACAGGGAAAGCATATTCTCCATGTTGGGCGGAAAACCGAGCAGAAGAATCTGGATACGGTCATCAAGGCCCTGACTTACCTCCCGTCCGATTATTCATGTGTTTTCATAGGGTTAGGCAATGCAAGCCCGTATAAGGATATGGCCGGGCAGATGGGCGTCGGCGACCGCTGCTTTTGGGTAGATTCGGTTAGAAATTCCGAACTGCCTATTTGGTATTCCTGGTGTGACTGCATGTGCACCCCCAGTCGATGGGAAGGCTTTGGAATAGTCTTTATTGAGGCAGCGGCCTGTGGCGCAGCCATTGTTACTTCCGATATTGCACCCATGAACGAGTATCTTGTTCATGACAACAGTGCTTGCCTGGTGAAGGACTATGAGAACCCTGTGGCTCTTGCAAATGCAATTCGAAAGGTCTGCGAAGACATTCCGTATCATCGCGCAATATCCGCTGGTGCAGTGAAGGCTGCGCAGCCTTTTGACAGGAAAAGAGTGGATGCAGCTGAGGTTGGTATATACCTTGATACAATAAATTCCGGGGCACGTGTTCTATCCCTGGTAGAGAAGGCGGACTTGTTCATTTGGCAGGCTGGTTATAGGGTTGCTGCATTATCCAAATGCATTTTCTACAGTGTTATGCGTCGCTTACGCTGGATTTGGGAGGCAAATTAGATAGTGATAAAATCCCAGATGTGTCATTTTTCCAAAAAATTGGCCGGCAAAGCTCTAAGAAGGTTGGGTTCCGCTTTTAATCCTTTTAGGAGCAGATACCAATTGTCAGTGCCAGCTCGATCCCTCGCATGGGTTAGAGCACAGGAGATGGAAATGGGTCGTATCCGCGTGCATTCCGGCCACGGTGATGCATATCCAGAAGTAAGCGGTTATCTTATTCCTACACTTCTTCAATATGAGAAACGGGAATTGGCAGTTAGGATTATTCGGTGGCTGCTTTGCATTCAGAGGGCAAATGGATCATATACCAGCGCGGATGGTATACCTTTATATTTGACTCTGGACAGGTTCTCCGCGGGTTACTGGCTGGCTATGAACTCGTTCCGGGTGCACTTGATGCGGCCCGCCGTGTAGCTGATTATCTGTGTGGACAAATGGTTTCTGGAGGAAAAGCAGGATTTGGTAATCGGTACTCAGGGACTATTCCTGAGAACGTGCACATTTACGTCCTTCCACCTTTATTCCAGGCTGCGGAAGTATTACAAAGACCTGAATGTCGATTAACTGCTGAAAAGTGCCTCGAATTCTATCGCAAAGATAAGGATACCTTGCGAATGGAAAATTTGACCCATTTTCTTGGCTACGAGCTGGAAGGTCTAATTAACCTTGATCGCATGGATATGGTTATGCCTGTTCTGGAGAAAATTCGTGCGCAGCAAAAGGCAGACGGGTCTCTGCGGGGAATGGACGGCGTGCGATGGATATGCAGTCCGGGTCTTGCTCAAATGGCCATATGCTGGTACAAGGTAGGTCTATGGGATTCTGCCGATAAGGCGCTCGAATGGCTCGAAGTGCATCAGAAGTCTTCTGGAGGATTCTTAGGCAGCTACGGCCCAAGGGCAGCTTATTTTCCTGATGTTGAACTATCATGGGTGGCTAAATTTTATCTGGATGCGCACCGCCTACGGGTCCTGTCGTTCATGGAGCGCAATGTTGTGATATTCCCAGAAGAAATCAAAACTGAAGACGGGCGGGTTCAAGCGGTCTTGTCGACGGTTCGACCCGGTGATCGCATTCTCGAAGTGGGCTGCGGGAAAGGACGATTTCTGAAGGCAATTAAGTCGGTCCAGCCTGATACCGAATGCACCGGCGTAGATATTTCTCCGACCATGCTCTCCTGTTTACCAGTGGGAATAGAACGATTGGAGGGCTCTCTCGAACAGGTGCCTTGTCCTGAAGACGGTTTCGATGTCGTTTTCTCGGTTGAGGCAATCGAGCATTCAGACAATGTTGATGCTGCCGTCAAAGAGATGATTAGAATCGCTAAACCGGGCGGTTGGGTCATCATTGTGGACAAACAGAAGAATGCCTGGGGGCGGCTGGCCTGTCCGCCATGGGAGTCGTTGGCCGGAGATAAAGCACCTTGCAGAGCGATTGAATAGAGATTGTGATCATGTGACATCCGAGCCTGTGAGTTATGACGGCAAGCGGCCGGACGGACTGATGGTAGCCTGGCGAGGCCAGAAGCGCTCCCGACTGACTGGTTTGGAGTGGAATACAGCATTGGTAGCGCCCACATCACAGTCAGATCTCCTCTCTCGCTTGCGCTCCAATCAGCTCTCTCCGTGGGGCTTTGAGATGTTGCTTGCAACGCATTACGGTGGGCGAGTCTTGGAGATCGGTAGCGGAACTGGAGAGATATCGTTGGCCTTGGCTCTGGCCGGCCGTGAGGTTATAATAATGGACATCAGTTCCGAGAGTCTTGAGTTCACTCAAAGCTGTGCGAAGGCACTTGACGTGGAGGTTGAGGTCCTACTGGCAGATGCAACTCAACCACTTCCATTGCCGGATAAAGACTTTGACTGCATATGGAGTTCAGGCTTACTTGAGCATTTTACACCCCAGGAACGACATCGGATGCTGAGCGATTGGCGGCGCGTTACGCGCGACCGTGTGATTACTCTGGTACCCAACGCGGCTTCAGTAGCCTATCGGGCTGGCAAAGATCTCCAAGAGAAAGAAGGACGGTGGCCCTACGGACTTGAAGAACCGATGCAGTCATTGCGTCAGGAATACGCTGAAGCCGGATTACGGGTTATAAACGAATTCACCATAGGCGCACGGCATTCACTTAACTTCCTGCCTGCAGGTCATCCGTTGCTACAATCACTATCAAGCTGGATGGACGAGGTATCACCCGAAGAGCTTATGGATTGCAGTCAGGGCTATCTGCTGATGACGATTGGCACAAAGCAGGACGAAATATGCTGACCGTATTGAGTATCATCGGGACACGTCCGGAAGCCATCAAAATGGCGCCGGTGGTGAAGGAATTAGAGAAGTATCCAGAGCGTATCCGTTCCATTGTATGCGTGACCGGCCAACACCGGGAAATGCTTTCTCCGATCCTGTCTTTGTTCGGGATACGATCCGATTACGACCTGGACGTCATGCAACCGAACCAGAGCCTATCAGATCTAACAGCGCGAATACTTACGCGTCTGGACCCGATCATCGGGGAGGTGGCACCTAACTGGATTCTGGCCCAGGGAGACACAACAACTGTTCTCGTGGCCGCGCTGGCGTCCTACTACCATCGTATTAAATTTGGTCATGTGGAAGCCGGTCTCCGTACCGGCGATCGCTATCAGCCTTTCCCTGAGGAGATGAACCGGCACGTGGCTGATGTGCTGGCAGACCGGTTATTTGCGCCAACTGAGCGCAGTCGCCAGGCTTTGCTGCGGGAAGGCATTGCGGAAGGGAATATTCTGGTGGTCGGCAATACTGTGATTGATGCGTTGTTTACTGCCGTTCAAGCACCATATGACTGGCCTAACGGCCCACTGGGCGGAATTCCAACGGGAAAGCGAATAGTATTGATTACAGCTCACCGTCGGGAAAGCTTCGGCGCTCCTTTACGAGAAATATGCGCTGCAGTAAAGAAACTTGCGTTGAAATTTCATTCCCTTGGAGTTCATTTTGTTTATCCAGTACACCTAAACCCTAACGTACGTGGCCCAGCTCAGGAAATCCTGGGTAAAGAGTCAAATGTTAGCCTGATTGACCCTATAGATTACCTCTCCCTTGTTAACTTAATGGGGCGATCAACTCTCATTTTGACAGATTCCGGGGGCATTCAAGAAGAAGCTCCGAGTCTCAGGGTGCCCGTCCTTGTCATGCGTGACGTCACTGAGCGCCCTGAGGGAGTTGAGGCCGGTGTTGTCAAAGTTGTTGGGACTACAAAATCCCGAATCATTAAGGCGACAGAACGGCTACTGATGGATCCACAAGCACGTGCCGCTATGGTAACCGGGAATAACCCATACGGCGATGGTCGGGCTGCCGTAAGAATTGTGTCAAATTTGTTGGGAGATGCAAGTATATGACGACCGGCCCACTCGTTTCAATTGTCCTGCCTACATATAATGGCTCTCGCTTCCTAGAACAGTCAGTCCAAAGCTGCTTGGACCAAAACTACTCGAACTGGGAACTCATTATCGTGGATGATGCATCTACTGATGAAACCCCCTCTCTTATTGCCCGATATTTGAAGTCTGACGTCCGTATTCATGGAGAGCGACATGAAAGAAATCGCAAGCTTCCGGCAGCATTGAATACCGGCTTCTCACAAGTAAAAGGCGATTATCTCACATGGACGTCCGATGACAATTGTTATCGTCCAGAAGCACTCTCGGACATGGTGGCTTTTTTAGAAGACCATCCAGAGGTCGATGTAGTTTATGCGGGTTTCACAGAAATTGATGAGTCAGGAATCCCTCTCAGATACCTCCCAGCGGGTATGCCAGAAGATCTCGTGAATAGGAACGTCATCGGCGCTTGTTTCCTATATCGGCGTATTGTGCAGAATAATGTAGGACGCTATGCTGAAGATCTTTTCCTGGCCGAAGATTACGATTTCTGGTTACGTGTCTCACAGTTATTTAAGCTTCATCCATTACATAGAGATCTATATCTTTATCGGAGCCACAACACCTCCTTGACATATTCAAGAATAGGAACCATTAGCCCTGTGGCGATTCGGGCTTTAGAGCGAAATTTACCCTATCTTTATTGGTTAAATCCATCTCAATGGGCTAAGGGATATTTACGTTTGGCTGGTGGATATGAGCCACAAAACACAAACAAGGCACGCAAATATCTTTTGCAGGCAATTCGCTATTCTCCTATAGTTGTTGGGAAGAAGGTGAATTGGGGATTGATTCTGAAAGTGATATTTGGTCATAAAGGGAGTAAGTTATTAGCCACTATCTACCTTGGTCTACCTCGTAGCCTAAAGCAATGGTTAAGGCCCGTGCAAAAGTAACATTGGTATTCCTGAGGTGAGTTTCAATGGATTTAGTTTTATTTACAGGATATTACCCATGCTCTTTTAAAGAGCAGACTTTTTTAAATCCAGAAGTCGAGTATTTAGCTGCCGCCTTTGAGCGGGTTATTATCGCACCGGATACGGGGCATGGTATCATGACTGTCTTCCAGAAGATAAACAAGCACGAATTCTGGATATTGGGTGTGGCGACGGCTAATTTCTCTTTTTTCTGTAGCAGCAGGGATATAAGAGTATTGAGGGAGCGAAACTTTCATCCCAGCAGGCAAGAGAAGCTCGAAAGCATGTAAAATGCCCAGTACATGCGGTTAATGATACATCTGCATTTCTTCATAAACGCCTTGGCACCTATAAAATGATTACCATGAATGATATTTTGGAGCATGTTCCAAAATGGGAGACAATGAGCTTTTTATGTGCAGTACTTGGGACCCTCCGGTCAATAGGGAAAGTCGCTGCAATTTGCCCGAAGCATTAGCGTAACCAAAGACAAAGCATCGGAAAACATTGTGATATCCATCGTGATGGGAAAATCTTTGTTGGTGATGCTCAGTTGAGCCGAATTGAAGAGATTTTGAAAAGTAAAATGCTGACAGAAATACGAGAAATGGAGGAAAAAGGCTTGATGGTGAACAAATATTGTCACGTATGTAAAGGAAAAGTACAAAGAAATGATAATGAATTTTCAATGATCAAAAAACACGGATTGATAAATAAATATTTTCAAGTAATCAACAGAGTAAAAGTTAGATTATTTGGATGACTATGTTGTATGGAGGGCCAAAAAATGAAAATTATTCTTGATGGCTCAGATGCAATAGTAGGAACACGAGCAATAAAACGGTATACAATTAACCTGATAAATGAATTTGTGTTAGACTGCAAACAGGACCAATTCAAAATATTTCTAAATTACTTCAGGGGAAACAGTAAGACCATTGACTGTAAGATAAAGGATAATAAGAACTTTTCTAAGATTCACTTTCCAGTACCAAGACGTCTTTCTCTTCCTTTATGGGAAGTTATGAGATTTCCCTATATCGATATTTTTACCGGAAAGGCCGATATATTTCACGCGTTGGGAGATGATTGTCCACCGGTAAAGCATGGCGCTTATGTAATGACACTCCATGGCATTGTTTATATGATTCGACCAGACCTGATAGATCCAGTATATGTTAAAAAGAAGCAGAGATGGCTCAAAAATATGGCTGAAAGGACAGACTACTTTGTGTCAGTTTCGGAAAACACAAAAAATGAGTTCCTTACTTGCTTTAGTTTTATTGACCCTAAGAGCGTGAAGGTTATTCCCCTTGGCATCGGATCTGAATTCAGAATAATCGAAAGAGATACTGTCAAAGAGGTGTTATATCAGAAATTCAATATCAGTAGACCTTACATTCTTTATGTTGGTGGAATAGAGTCTCATAAGAATGTGGAGGGCATAATTCGGGGATTTTCCACATTATCGGATAAATATCAGGACTTGGATCTAATTTTGGTAGGTCCCGAAGGGGTTACTTCATCAAGTATTCATGATGTCATTGAGATATTGAAACTCAACAGAAAAATAAAGATTCTGAAATATATTAGCCAGGAAACTGACGACCTTCCTGTGCTTTATAATGGCGCGGAGTGTTTTGTCTTCCCCAGTTTTTCAGAAGGTTGGACCTCGCCGCCATTGGAGGCTATGGCGTGCGGAACGCCCGTTGTCACTTCGAATGTATCCTCTTTACCTGAAACCGTTGGGAACGCGGCTCTCCTGGTTAATCCGAAAGATTATGAAGAAATTGGTAGTGCCATGGAAAGGTTGCTATCTAACAGTGAATTAAAAAAAATAATGATACAGCGTGGATTGCAACACGCATCAAAATTTACATGGAAACGGTGTGCAGAAGAAACTTATAGTTTCTATAAGCATATCTTCGAATCGTGACAGGTTAAAGCTAAAACAATGAACGTTGCAATTGACACAAGCTGTCTGGTTGTTAATCCGTATCGCGGGTTGTCAGAGGTTGCTCATAACTTACTGCTTAATATGCCAGTTGTTGCTGAAGATGAGCATTTTACCATGTTCATGAACTATTTTCGGGATACTAGATACCCGGAAATTTACCCCGGCATAGATAGACGCTCTCTTAAATTACCTCGAAGACTGGTAGACTGGTGGTGGAAACATAGTTGGCCACCGTTTGATTTATATTTAAGGGGGATAGATGTTTTTCATTCCCTTCATATCCAGATTCCACCGGCAAAGAGAATGAAGACAGTCTTAACTGTTCATGACTGTCGTTACTTGGCTTTTCCGGAACTATATAAATCTAAGGAAGTTGATAATTACCGACGTCAGATGGAAATCTCCCTGAGCCGGGTAGGCTTGGTGGCCACTGTTTCGGAATTCACACGACAGGAAGTCTTAAACTATTTTTCATTTCCTGAAGATCGTGTAAGGGTAATACATAATGGCTTTAAACCATACTTGTCAAACGTGGCTTATAATGAAGAAAATATTAATCGGGTCACTAAAGAGAATGCGTTGCCTAAAGATTATCTCCTTTATGCAGGTGTATTAGACCCCAGAAAGAACCTTGGACGACTTATCGAAGCCATGGCGCAATGCCGAGAAGATGTCCATGATTTTCCGGAGTTAGTTATTGCCGGTATATCCCATGAGCAGTGGGTTAGAAGTGAGCAGGCTGGCATGGCCAAGAAAATAGGTATTTTTGACAATATTTACTTATGTGGGATAGTCGAAAAAGATATTTTAGTAGGACTGACGAAAAGAGCCATCGCTCTATGCTATCCTTCCCTGTATGAGGGCTTTGGTTTTCCACCATTGGAGGCTATGTCTCTCGGAGTCCCGGTTCTTGCTGGAAATGGTTCCTCAATTCCTGAAGTTACCGCAAATGCGGCTTGTCTGGTAGACCCATCTAATGTTGATGACATGGCACAGGGGCTAAAAAAAACAGTATTTGATAGCAGCTACCGTAAAACTCTTATGGAATCAGGGTATCAACGGATTAAAAAGTTTTCCTGGGAAAAAGCTGGTGCCGAATACATAAACCTTTATAGGGAAGTTGTTGCTTTATGAGCTTCCATGCATCTTTTACTCGATATATTTACTGGCCTCTTGTGCAAAAATTGAAGGGGGAATATGCTGTACACGCCCTTAAAGAATTGTCCGAATCTCAGTGGATGAGCCGGGACGAGCTCGTTTTCAAACAGTGGGAACTTGTTAGAAGAACTGTAAACAAGGCAGCCCGGGAAGTCCCTTATTATCGAAAGATGTGTAGCCGTATTGGTTGGGATGTTAATAACTCAGCCTTCTCGTATAAGGATTTTTTGAGTCTTCCCAAAGTGGAGAAACGAGATGTCCGGGATCATCTATCGGAATTCCTGAATCCCAATTATTCAGGAAGAATTACCAAAGGTTCGACAAGCGGATCAACCGGAGAGAGTCTGACTCTTTATTACTGTGGTGAGCATAAAAGCTATTCTGAAGCTGCGCGGTGGAGGGCTAAGGACTGGTGGGACGTTAAACCGGGGTCACCACAGGTTACAATTTGGGGAAGACCTTATACCGGATATAGAGATCGACTGAGTCAAAAAGTCAAAAGCTATTTCATGAGCTCTCTTATATTTTCGGCGTTTGACCTTAAAAAAGAGTCAATTAAGAAGATATGGCAAAGGATATGCCACTTCAAACCTCATATCATATATGGTTACCCTTCGGCTATTTTTCCTCTTGCTGAGTTTGTTGAGCAGAACAAACTCTCTGTAGATAAGTTGGGGATCAAGGTGATAATGATTACTGCCGAGTCCTGTTCTTTGAACCAGAGGTTGTTAATTGAAAAGATGTTCGGATGCAAAACGGCTAATGAATATGGATGTTCAGAAACAGGTGGATTTGTTTATGAATGTCCATATGGAAGTTGGCATATATCAACCGAGCTTACATTTATTGAATTTCTTGATCAAGATGGGGACCCTGTATCCTCGGGTAGCAGAGGTGAAATATTTTTAACCGATTTGAGAAATGACTACATGCCACTTATTCGATACAGGGTGGGGGATATAGGCAGCCCATTATTGGGAACATGTGGGTGTGGACGTGGCCTTCCGCTTATGGAGGTATCGGTGGCCAAAGAAAGTGAAGTTGTTCGCTTGGCAAATGGAGGAATCTATTCGTCGGAGATTTTCGATTATATAAACCTTGCTGTGATGAAAACCTATCCATCTTCCATTCTGCAGTTCAGAGTTACACAAAAGGCTATCGATTTGTTCGAAATCGAGGTGGTTCTTGGAGCAGAGTCAGTGGATAGAGCTGGAGAACTGTTCAAAAAATTGATGAAGAAGCAATTAGGTGCAAACATTAAGATTCATTTTAAAAGGGTTCCTGATATTGAAAGAGATCCTTCTGGAAAATTGAGGTATTTTGTTTCAGAGATAAAAAAGCCATGAACCATGAGTTTGTAAGATATAGAGGTGCGGAATTTTTAACTAAAACACACATCACCTGTCCTCAAGATTGGCTCTCTTGCTTGAGCTTTGGTGCGAAACCAGATTGTGTGGACTGAGGATTAGCAGCGAGTGAGAAGCATGCCCGAGTATAGATATCACAAGCTAGGAATCAGGAAAGAAGTGCATAAGAAGAGAACAATCCTCTTAATTTTCGTTATAGCACTAATCATCCGTATTTGCTTTATCTTTGCAGTCGAACCTATCCCCCTTGAAACCGATTCGAAAGACTATGATGCCCTTGGAACGCGATTAGCAGAGGGAAAGGGATACATTAATTCATCGGGCCAACCGACCGCTTTTCGTCCCCCGATTTATCCACTTTTTTTGGGAGCTACTTATAAAATTGCCGGCCATAATTTGACCTGGGTTAGGATAGTGCAAGCCATGTTAGGGGCTGGAATCTGTGTGCTCGCGTACCTTATCGGAGCAGTCATTTTTGACAGGATGATAGCAAACCTAACCGGCTATCTCTGTTGTTTATATTTGCCACTAATTGTTAATACTTCCCAAATTCTTACTGAGACACTCTTCACGTTTTTACTGTTATTGGGGATATTGCTAATTATCTCAAGAAATAACTATGTGAACCTTGTGATATCCGGGATTGTTCTTGGGTTAGCGCTTCTTACAAGACCTTTTCTAATATTCTTTCTCCCTTTCTTATATGGTTGGTTATTCTTACAAAGTAAATTTGGCAGGCTAAGAGGAGTCGCTATGCTGAGCATAGGTATATTCTTAGTTCTGTCCCCATGGATTTCAAGGAATTATTGCAGGTTAAACTCATTTGTGCCTTTTGCAAATGTCGGAGGAATAACGCTCTACAATTCATATGTTGTTCCACAAAAGGGGTTTAGTTTCAACTCACTAGAAGGCGTTGGCGATGAATATTATAAGATAAGGGACGAAACTGAGCGTAGTAGATACCTAACCGGAAAAGCACTTGAATATATCAGGGAAAACCCTGCCAAAACAGCTAAATTAGCCATAGTAAAAGTATTGCTCTTTGTTTATCCTTTTGACGGATATTGGTATAGCCTGTCTTTCGGCTCAAAATACAATATGTTTTGGGGTATTGTCCTGTGTTTTTCTTTACTTGGAATTGGCTTCAGCCTGTGTGATAATGATATTAACAAGAAGCTAATTTATTTATTGTTCATATCATATTTGATAGGTGTAATAGTGTTTTACGGATCGCCTAGGTTTCGCGTACCTATTGAGCCGTTGTTGATATGCTTTGCCGTAAATGGAATTGTTCGTTTCTCAAAGAAAAATTTATTTGCTTTTTCAATGATAGTGTTTGTGAACATTATGTTGTTCGCGGTATTTCGATATGTCAAAATGGAAGAAGTCTTTCATTTTTTTAGAAAATGGATGTAGGAATCTAAGGCCGAATTCGCAATGTAAGAAGTCCAGGAACTATTATAGATGATTGCCGGACCCTCTGCAATCAATCCCTCATACCGTCCGGCTTCAGGCTTTATCTGGCAATTCCAGGAGACGATCGCCATGTTGTTTAGCATGAATAATGAGATTCTACATAAAATTGAGCTAAAGATTTTTGGGTGGTTGGCGATGCCGGCGTCATAGTTGGACATACCACTGGAGAAGAATCAAATGGCATGGCATGCTGCTTCAGGTTTTGCCCTTTTGGCTGTGAAATGTCCTGCTAAGATAAAGCAAGGGGGAAATCACATTGAAGGACATTGAGATTTGTTTTCGATCAGGCCCCTGGTTACCGGCAGGTCCAATTAAACGCCCTTTTGTAAAACATGGCAATCCAAAGGTTTCACCTGGGGACTTTTGGCATTACTCACCTGACAATACTCGGCCAGAGCTGTCTATAATTATTCCTACCTCCGATGCCCATCGAGAGGGCTACTTCTTAGAATTGCTGCACCAGATATCCCGCCAAAATTATTCAGAGTTTGAAGTTATCGTTGTGAAGGGTGATCCTCGTCAGGGGAGAGCCATCAACATCGGAGCGGCAGTTGCACTGGGAAAATACTTGATGACCCTCGATGATGATACGTCGCTACCTGATCTGGAGACCTTTAGCAAATTGATGGCGGTCATGGAGAAGCACCCGGAAATAGGAATGGCCGGGGGAAACAATGTCATCCCGGAAAATACAAGTCCTTTTGTACGGCGTGTGATGAAGCAAATTCCCCGACGTTCCTGGAAGCCTGTTCAAGAGATTACCCATTCTGATCTTGCTGAGCATCCCTGCTTAATTATGCGCACCGCCGAATTTAAAGAAGTGGGTGGGGAGAATGAACTGATTCCCCGTGGACTGGACCCTTATCTGCGTGAAGAATTTCGCAAGCTGGGCAAGCGTGTTGTAGTTGTGCCGGGGGTTATTTATCATCATTTGCCACCAAATAACTTGAACAAGCTGTTGCGTCAGTTTTATCGAAATGGGAGGCAGGCAGCATACACCAATCGTAACTTTCCGCAGTGGGTAATTGAAACACCGTCAAAGCATGGTTCATTCAAAGCGCACAAGCCTTTTCTATTACGGCTTTTGCGGTTCCCTATCCGTCTTCTGAGTGCTCTCATAACAGGAAAATTCCTATGGCTTTTATCTCAGGCGGTCTATGCTACGGGATTTTCATGTGAATTTGTTACTAACAAATCGAACGAACAATAAACTTGAAAATACATTTTTGAAACCAAAAGGTTAATTACTTTGAAACTTTTAAGCAAATGCCCTCTCTGTAAATCGAAAAAGATTGGAAAATATGGCAAGAAGGTTTTGACTAAACGATTCAAACCTAAGAATGTTATAGATTCAGAGGACCAATTTCTCTTAGAACGGCTCAAAAAAAGCACCTTAACTCGCACCATCTACCTTTGTCGCTCATGTTGCTTACTTTTCCAGAATCCCACATATGATCACGTTGATCTAAGAAAGTTGTATACCAAATCTGGACCTGGAGCTATTAGATATTACGAGGCTGTGGGATTAACAGCTCAAGACCTGTGGGCATCAACGGCTTCACAAAAGAAACTGGCTGAAAGGCAAAGTCGGTATGCAAATGAAATTATTAATCGCGGAGGAACAAGAATTTTAGATTATGGCGGAGGTTCTGGAATTAATTTACTTCATTGTTCTCTAAATGACACTAAAAGGTATGTTTACGATTTTGGGGCGGATAGCCTGCCTGAGGATGGGATTCAGCTGATAAAGAGTCTTAATGTCGATCATCGTTTTAATTTCATACTCCATACGCATGTGCTTGAACATGAACCTGATCCTCACTTTTCTCTAAGTAAACTTCGTCAGTTAATAAGTCCAGAAGGGGTTCTCTTATTGGAAGTTCCGTTTGAGTATGCAGAGCGTCTTTTAACACGCCGGCCTGGCGCAGTTTGGCATATTAACTACTTTAACCGTAAGTCAATTATAGAACTAGCCGAAAGAACCGGTTGGTCTTGTGAGACCATTAAAATCAAAAAGCTACCTTATGGTCATATGTCCATAAACTCTATCGTTGCGATTTTCAGCCTCGCATCAAAAGGAAAAAAGAGAAAAGGATCCTCTGAAAATATACAAATAGTATATGATGTCATACTAAGCCTTTTCATGAGATTAATTTATGACAAGTTCCATGCATGCGAAACGTTTAAAATTTGAAATGTTTTCATGGTCTGGCGATTTGCAATAGGATTTGACTTTAAATGAAGAGAAATGGTGGATAGTGATCTTGAACGGTATTCTAAAAAACAAAAGGGTTTGTGCATCATACCACTTTCCTTATCGCTACGACGGTTAAAAGTAATCAGAAATTGAAAGCTCAAAATAGGGCTTTGGTGAGTAAATATGACAAAATATCCTTTAGGTAGAGAAAAATATGAGGCAAAAAAGCCTCAAAATAGATTCAAGATGTTCTTGCGCAAATTGAATGGATTATTGATTCAGATAGTCTTTAGTAATACATTGAGAGTTCGTTTATGTAGGGCTATGGGTGTTAGCATTGGCAATAATGTTTTTTTGGGGAAATACTGCATTATCGATGATACTTTTCCTGAGTTAATTGCCATAGAAGATAGGGTTGTCATTAGTTTTGGGACAACCATTGTTGCACATGATGATTCCAAACGTGAAGTAGCCCCAGTTGTAATAAAAAAAGGGGTTTTTTTAGGAACACGTTCGGTTATCCTTCCTGGAGTAACTATAGAGGGAAATTCAATAGTAGGAGCAGGAGCAGTGGTAACCAAAGATGTGCCTGTCGATACTGTAGTTGCGGGAGTACCAGCTCGGATTATTAAAAAGATAGAACGAATAAAAGGGTAGATACCAGCGATATCAATCTTTACAAAATTATCCTGAATTAGGCGGTGGTGGTCTTTATTTCAATCAAACATTGAAAAGATCTTTATTCTCACCTTTTAACATCCCACCATTGGTGGAAATTTGTTTTTTAAACAAAAATTTTGAAGATGAACACAAACCAAGACAAGAATAAGAAATTAAATGTTTTGCTTGTATCAGATTATCCATTAGGAGAGGTTATGGGGGGATCTGTAAGGGTTTTGTATGAACAAAGCACTTGTTTAGCTGCAAGAGGACACAAAGTTCATATTCTCACAAGAGAAGAACAAGTTAATGAAGCATATGCAAAAATTGAAGACGTACAAGAGTGGGAGTATGCAGTTAATATGTGTAGTAACCCCTTTCTGTTTTTGAAATCAACCATATTAAATAGTAGAAAATTATTTGAGTATATTTCTAAAAGATATTCTTTTAATGTTTTAATTTTTCACCAACCCTTTTCCGCCTTTGCTGTTATCCGTTCGCCTGCCAGCAAGGGAATAAGAAAAATCTATACATGCCATTCTTTTTCTTTTGAGGAGTTTCGATCGAGAAACCCTCAACAGAAAGGTCTTGTAGGAAGGGTCCTATATTTTCTAAATATTCAGGTACGAAAATTTATTGAAAGAAAGGTTTTGAATAAATCGGATCAGATTATTGTTCTCAGCGGGTTTACCAAGGAGAAATTACAGCATGTCTACAAAATCTCTGCTGAAAGGATCACAATTATTCCGGGAGGAGTTGATCTCAAGCGATTTTATCCAGCTACCGATAGAACAAAAATAAAGCAACGGTTGAATATTCCGCAAGAAAAAATGATATTATTTACGGTAAGGAATCTGGTACCCAGGATGGGGCTGGAAAATCTGATATATGCTGTCAAGGAAGTGGTCAAAACAGTGCCTGACGCCTACCTTGTTTTAGGTGGAGACGGGCCTCTAAAGAACAATATCATTTCATTAACTAAGGAACTGGGTATAGGGAATCACGTAAAATTTATTGGCTTTATCCCGGAAGTAGAACTTCCTGAATATTATCGCATGGCCGATATTTTCATTCTTCCCACTTTGGAATTGGAAGGATTTGGTTTGGTTACGTTAGAAGCCATGGCATCAGGTGTTCCTGTTTTGGGAACGCCGGTAGGCGGGACAGTTGAAATTTTGAGCAGGCTGGATTCTAAATATCTCTTTAAGGATACCAAGCCGGAAGCCATGGCGGAATTGATTATTAAAACCTGTCAGGAGTTTAAAGATAATCCAGAACTCCGGCAGGATATTTCTTTTAAGTGCAGGTTATTTGCGGAAAAACATTATTCCTGGGAGCAGAATGCCAAATCTCTGGAAAATTTATTTGCAGAAGTAGCAACAAAATGAAGTATTTTCTATTGGGAATCGGGGACGTTGGGACTTTTGTTCCTTTGTTCGTATTTCAATAATTGCGTTAAAATAAAAATGGAGTCAAATCAAGGAATGTCGATAAACGAAAAACTATTTGATCAATTATTTTGTCCAGAATGTCATATGAAAGGTTATCAATTCTCCTTTAACCAGGGGAAACCCTTATAGATATACCGAGATGAAGATGTTAGTCGAGGCCACAAAAGGCTTCTTTCATCTGACTTCCAGGATCGCCTTCTTCATAAGTGGTGGCAAGTGGACAATCGGTCCTTCTTTGTTGGTCTGGGCTGAAAAGCCATAGTTAAAGGTTCACTCAAGAAAATAAGTTCGAAGAATTGTTTATAGCCAATAAAACAACCACGTTTTACAATAATATAAAACAGTTAGACTATATCTGGTCTCTTAAGTTAAGGTATTGAATTCAGGCTTGTAATTTTGATATGCTCTCTGATAAGGAACTGCGGTTGAAAAACTAGGACAGACCCATTAATTAATACGACCCTATTAGTACTACAGCGTATTTTTTTGTAGACATCCGTAAATAAAGCGTGTATGCTTCAGTTTAACAGGGCGATTGACATGGGTTACGGCTCGATGTTGGACAATTTTCCCGGCGAAAAAAATATCTTAGCCAGTACCGGTGGGATATGCCCTGCAAATGAACATACATTTTACGCCATGAAACGACCTAAAATCAACTGTCATTGTACGGCCGAATATTCACATGCCATTGACAAAACGTTGATAACCGGAGATCTGAAGGATTTTGACCCCATCGCCGTGCAGGTGGTCAGCGGATCTGATTGGGAACCTCAATGGGATCAACTGGTCACGAATTATCATTACCTGGGTTACCAAAGGCTTTTAGGGCACCGCCTCAAGTATATCGCTTTCATGAATGGGCGACCCGTGGCAGCGCTTTCGTGGAGTGCACCTGCTTTAAAATTGGCCGCCAGGGATTGCTTTATTGGTTGGTCGGTGCAGCAAAGAAGGCTGCATCTCAAACAGATTGCCGGAAACAGTCGGTTTTTAGTACTGCCCTGGGTCCGAATTCCCAACATGGCATCACATGTACTCGCACTTAATATCGCACGCCTGCCTGTGGACTGGCAACGGCATTTTAACGATCGCCTGCTACTGTTGGAAACCTTTGTGGATGGTCGTTTCTATAAAGGTACATGCTACAAGGCTTCAAACTGGTTACATATCGGACACAGTCAAGGCAGCACCAAACAGGGAAAAGGATATCGCTACCATGGAAACAGAAAGGAGATCTACCTTTATGTTATAGAGTCTGAGTTCAGAAACATTATCGGTTGTCAACAGAAGCCCGCCCCCCTGCCCGATCGTCCTCCACAAACAAAAATGAAAGTGGAGGAACTGACCATGCTTTTAGAACACTGCCGGTGGCATCCGCAAATTTCGGCAGATTTTGATCTTGACCAAGACGATGTAAAAACAATGGCTCAAGAGCTTGTGGCATTCCACAAAGAGTTTCATGACTGCTATGGCCGCATCGAACATCATCGACTGGGATTGGCCTATCTATCCGGACTGATGAGCAATGCCAAAGCCAAGTCTGCCGAACCGATTGCGCTTGAATTTCTCGATCAAAAATCTGTACGCTCGGTTCAGATGTTTTTGAAAACCTACCGCTGGGATCATCTGATCATGCAATCTACTCATCAACGTATGCTCGCCCCTTTGATTGCCTCTTCTGATGGGATGATCACCATCGATCCCAGTGAGTTTCCCAAAAAAGGCAAGGAATCCGTCGGTGTCGCCCGACAGTATTGCGGAAGGCTCGGAAAGGTGGATAACTGCCAGTCTGGAGTCTTTGTCGGCTATACGAGCGACAAGGGCTATGGCCTTCTTAACTGTCAGCTGTACATGCCTGAAAGCTGGTTCACTGAAGAACAGGAAACACGACGTACATTCAACCTGGTTCCGGACGATCTTGTCTTTGAGACCAAGCAGCAGATTGCACTCAAGTTAATCGATAACGTTGTGGCGACAGGCCTGTTTCCGGCCAAATGGATCGGCGCTGACGCTTCATTTGGCAGCGCCCTTGAATTTCTGAATGCACTGCCCGAAAACTTAAACTACTTTGTTTCCATTCGCACCGATGCTCAGGTTTTTACAAAAAAACCGAAGACCGGCCTGCCACCATATAAAGGTCGAGGCCGCCGGCCGAAGAAAGTCAGTGTATTGCCCGGACAACCGAAAGCCCAAAGCGTTGCACAAATCGCAAAATCGAACCGGATTTCCTGGAAGCCGGTCATTGTGGCCGAAGGCGCCAAGGGACCTATTATCGCTAAAGTAGCGCGTATTCGGATCTATTTGTCCCGGGACGGACTTCCTGCGGGGGATCGGCAATGGCTGTTCCTCAAAAAAGATGCCGATGGGCAAGTGAAATTTGCCATATCAAATGCGCCAAAAGATACCTCAATGGCGGATCTCATTAAAGCATCCACCATGCGCTGGCCTATAGAGCAATGCTTTCATGAAGGCAAAGATCAGGTGGGCATGGATTACTACGAACATCGCTCATGGCCTGCATGGTATCGCCACATGATCTTCGTGTTCCTGGGCCTCCATTTTTTACTCAGAATGCGATTGCACTTTAAAAAAAAGCCCTCTGTTGACCCCACATTTGGTTCGGAGACTGTTATCCGTGATGTTGCCCCTCAGATCACTATCAGTGGAAGGCGCAATGGAAATTGTTGAATACCACCTCAGACGAAATCTTGTTGCTTATAGATCGCACCGCAAGAAACGCGTAAAATTGGCGGAGGAGTTAAACATTAATGTTTCGCTGTAGTGTTAGAAGCACACGAAAAATTTAGTTATGAAAAAACTCGCGTTGTTTATCAAGTTAGGCCGGCCTCGTCAGTATGTGAAAAACGGCTTCATCTTTCTGCCGATCTTTTTTGGCTATAATGTTTCTGATACGTCGTCTATAATCAGCACGCTCTGGGCTTTTGTAGTTTTTTCTTTAGCTGCTAGCGCTGTTTATGTATTCAATGATATAGAAGACATCCAAGAAGACCTCGGTCATCCTAAAAAAAGATTCCGCCCTCTACCGAGTGAGCAAATCACCAAACGGGATGCTTTTCTTTTTTTCTCGGGCTTAGTGTTCGGGACACTCCTTTTGGGTAGCTTGACACTTCCGCCACCCTTCTTGTTCATTCTCTTGTTCTACCTTGTTCTCAATGTTGTATATTCATTGTTTCTCAAACACATAGCGATTGTTGACGTTGTCTGTGTAGCCACCGGGTTTGTCTTGCGAGTTTTGGCTGGAGGCGTCGCAGCTGAGGTCCACCCCAGCCACTGGTTGGTACTCATGACTTTTTTGATAGCACTGTTTATTGCTCTTGCCAAACGGAGAGATGACCTGCTGTTAGCGTCCAATGGTAACAACCTGAGGAAATCCCTGGATGGATATAATTTGGAATTTGCTTCAAACAGTATGATGATCATGGCGGCGGTGACCATTGTCAGTTATATTCTATATACCGTATCACCCGAAGTGTCAGCTAAGCACGGTTCACAAAACCTTTATCTGACTACCTTGTGGGTTATCATCGGGTTTATGCGTTATATGCAGCACACCTTCGTTTACAAAAGAAGTGGTTCACCAACCGAGGTCCTGCTAAAGGATCGATTTTTGCAGGCAATTATTATACTCTGGTTACTGAGTTTCTTTATAATTATCAATGTATCTGGCCTTTAAATACGCGGTTTTTGCTGCAATTGCCACCGTAGTAAATATAGTTAGCCAAGATATGGCCACTCGGGTCTATTCAGGTGTATTTTGGCTTTATGTATCTATCGGTTTTGGTACTTTGACCGGACTTTTGGTCAAATATTTTCTGGATAAAAAATATATATTTTCCTATTCGACCATGAATATGCTTGAGGATGGGCAAAAATTTGTTTTGTATGCCATTATGGGAATCTCCACCACTATAATCTTCTGGGGAGCTGAACTGGGCTTTGAATTCCTATTCGGGACCAAGGGTATGCGGTACCTGGGCGGTGTAATCGGATTGTGCCTCGGCTACTGGATGAAATACAATCTGGACAAGAGGTTTGTGTTTGTAAGGCGGACATAAGGATCAAGGGATGAGGGCGTGACCCATGTAACGTTTCCGCACCGTTCTCTGAACAATAGCTTGATTCCACTATCACTTCCACACCAAATATATGGAGAACCTCAGTGAAAAAACCTGTTGTTGCCGTTTTCAAAACCTCGCCGGAGAAGGTCCAGGATGACATCTCAAGGCTCATGGAATTAGCAGGTCTTAGAGATGCCTTGGACCAAAATGTGGCGACCATATTGAAGGATAACCTATCCTGGCACTACCCTTTTTTGTCGGCAAATACCACCCCCTGGCAGCTTGAAGGGACGGTCTTGGGACTCAGAAAGGCTGGTTTTAGCGATCTTGTTGCGGTTCATAACAATACGGTTGTTACAGACCCATTCAGAGGCGGAAATCTAAACAAACTTGACCCCATATATCAGCGTTATAATATACTTGAGAAATACAACTTTAGACCTAAAGATATCACCTGGGAAGTGTATGAACCCAAGGCTAGAATGAGAGCCCTTCATAAGATTTATCCAAAAGGGATAAGGATTCCCACTTTCTTTCAAGGGAAGAACATTGTGCACCTTCCCACTGTTAAGTGCCATATTTACACTACCACTACCGGCTCTATGAAAAATGCATTTGGCGGGCTTCTAAATACACGCCGACATTATACTCACAGTGTGATCCATGAGACTTTGGTTGACCTTTTGGCGATTCAGAAAGAGATCCATTCTGGAATATTTACAGTGATGGACGGTACGTTCTGCGGGAATGGTCCCGGCCCTCGCACCATGATCCCGGTTGAAAAGGGACTTATTTTTGCAAGTGCCGATAGTGTGGCCATTGATGCCGTTGCTGCCAAGATCATGGGCTTTAATCCTATGAATATTCCTTACATCCGTCTTGCTCATGAAGACGGGCTCGGAGTGGGCAGGATCGAAGAGATAGAGGTCATCGGCGAGAACATCTCTGACATGGATTTTGGTTTTTCCGTGGGAGATAATTTTGCCAGTAGATTTGGTAATTTATTCTGGTTCAGTCCATTCAAAAGGATTCAAAAGCTCCTTTTTCATACCCCATTGGTTTATCTTTTTGTATTTGGTTCCTACTTTTACCATGATAAAATCTGGTGGCCCTTTGTAGGCAAAAGAATAATGGAAACAGTTCGAGTGAATACGCAATGGGGTAAATTTTTTGCTGACTATTCTGATAAATTAGGTAGACATGCCACTTATAGATAGGGGAATGAGCAAGTTGGAGCCAATTTTCAGTCGCGGTCTTAAGAAGGTCAGTTTGACGGATACGAAATAGCGGCAAAGCTCCGGAATGGCTGTTGACAAAACCGACCTTAGACCAATTTGATAGCAAAGACAAACACAGGGCTTACAGGGAAAAAGTCCAGCAATATGCCGATGAAGAAAAAGGATTGTGGGAAGATTCCCCCCCCCTGGTTGCAAGAATAAAATGGCAAAATAAGTTTAGAAGCTACATATATAGGCTGGTTTTTCATTTTTGTTGCTTTACTGGAATGCACTGACACCAGGATGCTTACTTTACGGGTAGTACGGACAATGCAGGAGTCGGGAAAAGCCAATTCATTGTTTATAATAATTTTGGCATTCTATTGCTTATATGCCGGTCTGTTTATTTATAAGACCAGTTTTGTCATTAACAATGAGAGATACTTCTCACTGTTTGATGATGCTATGATTTCTATGAGATATGCCAAGAACCTTGCACAAGGATACGGGTTGGTGTGGAATCCAGGGGGGGAAAGGGTGGAGGGATACACGAACCTCCTTTGGGTTTTATATATGGCTATATTTCATTTTCTCCCAATAGCACAGTCAAAAATAAGCCTTTTTGTCCAGATATCGGGTGCAGTATTTCTAAGCATAAACCTTTATTTTGTAAAGAAAATAGCATATTTAGCTTCAAACGGGTCCCATATGGCATGTATAGGAGCTGTTTTATTAACAGCCTTTTATCTCCCCATAAATAACTGGGGCCTTCAAGGAATGGAAGTAAGTGTGCTAACTCTTATTATGTCAGTTTCTGTGTGGACCACCCTCCGATCTATAAAGGAAAACAGATTTTGCCCTTGGATCTATATCCTGCTTGGTTCAGCCACATTAATCAGGCCTGATATGGCAGTTCCTTACGTTGGCATTGGCCTTTTCTTGTCGATTGCAGATAAGACAAACTCAATCAAAAACGTAGCATTTGGTTCGCTCGTATTTCTATGTTTCATAGGTGTTCAGACGATATTTAGAATGCAATATTTTGATGAATTACTTCCGAATACATACTATTTGAAAATGACAGGGTATCCACTGCTTCTGAGGGTATCTCGCGGATTGTATGTGTTTTTGAAATTCATATGGAGGATGAATTTCATTTTGTTCTTGGTGCCTTTTGGCATCCTAATCTTTCGTCGCGATAGGGTTGTTCTACTGTTATTTTGGATTTTTTCCCTACAAGTTGCGTACAGTATTTATATTGGAGGTGATGCTTGGGAGGGATGGGGGGGGAGCAATAGGTTCATATGTTTGGTCATGCCTGTATTTTTTGTTATTTTTTCCTCTTCATTAGCACACCTATTCTATCAATTCTCGGGCAAAGTTTCAAGCCCTCAACTCAAACCATCTGGAAGAACCAGAAAATATATTTATAGGTGTGGGTTTTTGATTTTAGTAGTTATGAGCATAGTAAATTTCAACGCTATTTATGGGTTGAGCGCACTAAAAGAGCTTCTATTAATTAGAAACCCTTACCATACGGAAGATAATAGAAAAATGGTGGAGAAGGCCCTCCTACTCCGCAAGATAACGTCTCCAGAAGCGAAAGTGGCGGTCGTGTGGGCAGGGGCTATCCCGTATTTCTCGGATAGATATTGCATCGACATATTAGGGAAAAATGACAAATATGTTGCACGTCAGAAAATGAGGCTATCTCCAGGACTGACCGGGTTCTTAGACTTTTACCCTGGTCACCTGAAGTACGATTATGAGTACTCCATCGGCCGACTGAAGCCTGATGCTGTAACGCAACTTTGGGGTTATAAACAGGAATCAAAGCCTTATCTGGAGGGCAATTATAGAAAAATTAGGCTTGAGAAAAAGCATTCATTTTTCCTCCGCAATGGGTCCTCGAATATTTTATGGTGCGAAATTGAGCCGTTATCTGATCTGCGTTCTGAGAAATAGCTGCTTCTTGGTACCACCTTCTGGTTCAAGCATCATTTCGGATTTTGAGGAATATGGGGTGGAGTCAACTATTAAAAGGTATAGAAAAATCTGGTGTCACATCTTGCATAGTGAATAAAATTACTGGGGTATGCACTTGACTCCAGCAACCACAATATATAGTATTCCTTCTCATGGAGGAAGATTACCCACGGAACTTGCTTGAGTTTGAGGAACGGTTTAGCTCTGAGGCCAGATGTATCGAATACCTCCGAGCGTTGAGATGGCCGGAGGGCTTTATTTGTCCTCATTGCGGAGAAGCGAACGCCTGGGGAACAAATCGGGGCCTTCTCCATTGCATTGGATGTGGAGCGCAGACTTCGGTCACCGCTGGAACGGTTCTTCATGGTACTCGGAAACCTTTGCGGCTTTGGTTTCGTGCTATGTGGCACATTACTGGTCAGAAATTCGGAGCAAATGCTCTCGGACTGCAACGAGTTCTTGACCTGGGGAGCTATCACACTGCTTGGCAGTGGCTGCAAAAGCTTCGTCGTGCGATGGTAAGGCCCGGCCGAGACAAGCTGAGTGGTTTGGTCGAAATCGATGAGACTTATGTGGGCGGAAAAAAGCCAGGAAAACGCGGTCGTGGTGCTGAAGGCAAAGCACTCGTTGGTATTGCAGTAGAAGACAAAGAAGAGGAAGGCATTGGGCGTATTCGCTTGTGGCACTTGGAGGATGCTTCTGGGGCCAGC
The DNA here is from genome assembly GCA_964588535.1 of uncultured Desulfobacteraceae bacterium. GTDB lineage: Bacteria > Desulfobacterota > DSM-4660 > Desulfatiglandales > Desulfatiglandaceae > NaphS2. The sequence continues at coordinate 4,262 of CAZPQA010000004.1, read as the reverse complement.
CTGACACCATTCGTCAAAGGGGTTGTTCAGAAAGGCAGCACAATCCGTACTGACGACTGGACGGGGTATAGTCGACTTGCTGAGAATGATTTTCGACATGTTGTCAAACCATCCAAGGATTTGAAACTGGCGCATTTGGTTGCTACATTGTTGAAACGCTGGCTTCTGGGAACATACCAAGGGGCCGTACGTCCATCGCACTTGTTATATTACTTGGATGAGTTCACATTCCGTTTCAACCGTCGCACCTCAAAATCACGTGGAAAATTGTTCTATCGGCTAGTGCAGCAAGCCATGATGGTTGATCCAGCTCCCCTTCGAGCCCTAAAGGGGCCGGCGCTACCATTTCTTGAGGGAGCGACCAACCTTAACTTTGATCCTCTCGATGAAGATCAAAACCACAACATTTAGTGGTCACTGGAGCGAAATGCATACCCCAGTAAAATTATTTACCTGCATCTGCATTTCTTATAGATTTGTCCTCATGGGAAGAGCATGGCGAATAGAATATGAGGGCGGGTTGTATCATGTGTTATCCCGTATGTGATCTGTGGAACGCTGGTAGAAACATAAGTTAACAATGTGCGGGGTGTCGTGCCAATGATATGCTATGCCAAGACAAGCATTGTGCTATTGTCAACTTATTTATTTAGCCCCGTCCCCCATTCACCATTCACACGTTGTTCTGCTTCCCACCCCTTGCAGGCCAAAGCGATATAACGCGGCACAAGACGCTTGCATGTACCGTATGCGCTTATTGTTCGGGGCGTGATCCCCAGGGCCGCGGCGGCGTCTTTCAGGGAGAGACCATTTCTCGCTCGCCACCTGGCAAAAATACGGGTGTTTTCGTCAGACGCATTCTGGGCTTGAGCGTCCAGCCACAATGTATCAGCCCCGATTTGGATATCCAGATTGGGCCATTCTACTGTCCATCCTTCACCCGGAACAAGAGCCGCCTCGGAGAAGCCTGCCGGATTTTTTAGCCGTGCAAGGCCGGGGGATTCAATGAAAAGTTCTTTAAAACTTACGATGTAAACACTATCGTCTATAAATGTGAGGCGCAATGTGTAATTCGCCAGAGCCTCAACCTTTTTGAGTCGCGGCCGTTTCATCTGTGCCATTCGCACCATTCCTCCATGAGGTTTTTGTGGTTCCGTTTAATCCATGACAACACGTGTGATGATCTATTGAAGCGCCTTGGGGAATCATTGCCTGCCACGTAAACCTTGTACTATGTTTACCCCGCTTAATGCGAAGCCTATTTAACTGGGGCCTGGCAATGTATTCCATGTCCCGGCCCTGAGAGTAAATTACCAATATTGCCAAAATTAGCATTATTGATAATTTGAGTGATCCTGCCCCGGCTCATCCCCGCCATCTTCCCGATTTCATCTTACGTCCAGCCAAGGCGTCTTAAGCGGATGATAATGATGTCCCGGTCAGCCCTTTCGCGTGCCCTAATATCTGAGATCCAGGTATTTACTGTTTGCCGTTTTACCCCGTTTTCAATATTTCTCTTAGCAGTTCGTATATGTCTTTTCGGTGCCCGATGTGATAAATTTGTAAAGTTTTGTTTGGGTCGCTAATTTTGTAGATTATCCGAAAGCGTTTTGCTCCGAATGAGTAATATCCAGCAAGCTCTCGTTGGAGGAGCTTACCTACATAAGGGTCATCTTTCAATTCTATTATACGAGATTTGACGAGCGGCTTTATGGAAGGGTGAAGGGAACGAATTTGGTCACGGGATGTCTCCGAGTATACAACTTTATACATTAGTTTCCTGCCAAACCTCTTTGTGGCTGACTACTCTCCCCTTAGCATAGTCTTCTTCTGAGTCGGCCAGGACCTGCATGACGTTTCTATCGCTCAAAATGTCGATCGTTTCCATAAGGGCTTCGTAGTGAGTGGGCGTCATAATGACACCTACCGCCTCCCCATTGCGTGTAAGTGCGATTGTGGCCTCATCCTCTTCCATTCGCCTCAAGAGGTCCAATAGCGTTCTCTTTACTTTGGTGACTGGCAATATCTGTGTGATCCCGTCCATAACTGTTCTCCATTAACTTTTTTATGGTCATAATAATTCAAAAAGTCGAGGTTGTCAAATGGAAAGTTTCAAGATGTACAAAAGCGGGTTACTCAAATAATAGTTCCCGGTAATGGACAATTGGAACCGGGTCATGCCGCCAATTGTATCGGCAATATCGTGCAGAGTCATCGGGACAACATGCTCACCGCCATCTTCCATGGCAGCATTAAGATATAGAAAGGAGGATATGGGAGGATATGGGGTCAAGAGGGGGATAAGTCAACAAGCTCAACAACGAAAGCGCTCTAAGCATTGACGATCTGTCTTATCCTTTCCTTTACCCATGAACGTACTAATTGTGCTCTATCTATTCCGGAACGTTTGGATTCCCTGTCGATTATTTTGATGTCTCTGGGCTCAAGTCTTAATTGAATCAACTTTTTGGGTGGTCGTTTGAATTTCAATGCTCCTTCTTGCCACCCGTCAAAATCTTCAGGCTCGTGTCCGTCCCAGAACTTCTCCAAATTCTCATCATTCATGGGGGGAACATCTGAAATTTTTGTGTTTTTTTTCATTATGCCATCCCTCTTCTTTCATTATAGGTTTTTCTTTGTTTTGAATTCATATCCCGTGCCGTAATTATTTTGAGGACGTTGGCCCCCTGCATGAAACCTAGTTTCAAGATCTCTTCTAAAGACAGAACCCTCACCAAAACAAGAAGATATCTTCCTGAAAAGGTTTGACCATAAATAAAATAACAATCTTTGTAACTAATTGAAAATGCATGGGGATCATCATAAACCACCTCTTCAACTTCCCAGGTCTCAATACGGTGTTTTGTTTGAAGCTTTTCTTTTACCCCAGATGATACAGTGACCTCACATTCAAAAACCTTTCCCCGTCCCATGCCTTCCTCCCAAAGTAGCTTGTAATATCTTAGAGTATCTCAAGGAATCTGTCAAATTCAAAATGAAACTGCCCGGTTGCTGCTGTTGAATTCCATTTTTAATCCACAGACCCGCCTGCCATGCATTGTAATTGCGTTGACATAGAAAAGCACGTTTGCAGGCGCCTGATTATGATACTTCGTTAAATCTATACAAAGGCATTGCGGGCAGGTTTCGCAGATTATCCCAGTACCATCTGCTGGAGCTACGGGGCACCGGATTACCCCGCGTCTTGCCGCTGGGTAGTTTAATTTCTGGTGAAAGAGTCTTTGGTGTCCTTCACTGGATGTGATTGCAAGAGAGATACGGGGCCAAGAGTAGATAGACCCCGTTACCTATTGATCTTTGAATAAAATTGACCTTCTTGTTAATCCTCATTAAACCGGGAGAACTCGAAAACCCTTGGCATCAATTAACCGTCTGTCTGCGGTAACTAAAGTAAGGTCGTATACAATGGCTGTTGCTGCCAGGAATCTATCGGCAGGATCCTGATGAGGAAGATTAATTTTACGGCTTTGGATTGCCACTTCCTGATTTATTACCGCCTCTCTGAAGGGCAGCTTTTTAAACATCTTTCGTATGCTTTTTTCATGATCAGCTTTTACAACCACCCGTCCCTTTTCAGCAAGCAATAAGATTTCCCAAACACTGATAGGGGAAAACCAGAGTTCATTTGATTCTTTTTCCAATTCTTCAGCAATCTTAGAAGGTAATTTCTCAGGCTCAGCAGCGCTCCATAGAATTACATGTGTGTCGAGTAGCAATTTCAATCTTGTAACACCTCCCAGTCCTTTTCGTTCAGGGCCGGTGAAATAATATCCCCGGCAATTCTAACGGTGTCTTTCATAGACCCGAGCCATGACTCTGGCTTTTCAGGTGGGGGCGGTGGGTTTACAATAACAATCGGTTCTCCATGGCGAGTTACCAGAAGAGGTTGGCCTGTTTTTTTTACGTTATCCAAAAGTCGAAGACAAGTTGCCTTAAATTCCGAAATTGTCACCTGTTCCAGCATAGACCCTCCAGCTTTCTTTTAGTTCTATAAATTACCATGGTCAACGCCTATAGTCAACTAAAAAGAGATGCGGTTGAAAATTCTTTTCGTTGCTGATGTCTCTATCTCAAGTGTGACTGATGGGGAAGTCAAGGTCAAAGGGTCGGCGCCCAAACGAGGAGGAAGACCCTCCTGGTCGTTGCTTTTGATTTTTTTATGGGCCAGCAGGAAGAAGCCTTTGAGATACTGTTAGCGCCGGCGTGAAAATGTCATCGTATAACCGGTTTGAAAATGTTTG